>NZ_JBFTPJ010000034.1:0-13922 GCF_056398445.1 Variovorax sp. 01T439_2 | reverse complement strand
CATCAATACGGCCTCGGTGTCATTTTGTGCCGCCGCTTTTGGCAGCAGTCGGATTACGTCGCCCATTGTTTCCTTCCGCGT
The DNA here is from genome assembly GCF_056398445.1 of Variovorax sp. 01T439_2. Lineage (NCBI taxonomy): Bacteria > Pseudomonadati > Pseudomonadota > Betaproteobacteria > Burkholderiales > Comamonadaceae > Variovorax > Variovorax sp. 01T439_2. The sequence continues at coordinate 13,841 of NZ_JBFTPJ010000034.1, read as the reverse complement.
CTCTGATCTTCACCCTTCGTTTTTTCATGATTAAGTGAGGGGTGCCCAGAACATCATCGACGGGCGCGGACAATTTGTCACGTTCGGTAACCAGCAACTTTAGAATTAATTCCGATTGATTTTTTGCCTCTGCGGGTTCAGCGGCCATAGCTGAAAGCAATGGTGCAACCGCCAAGCGTGCGTGCTTGCTTGAGGCTTGTAGGGCTTCGGCCAGCACCCGGAGTGCGACCTCGAGCGACGGCACCGCCGCTGCGACCGAATCATCCGAATCAAACCAACCTCGCTCGAGGCCATAGCGGGTCTCGATGAGCCGGGCAGTGTCGTCACCGAGCGCTCGTTCGCTTCGAGTGCCATCTGCTTTTCGAGGTAATAGCACCCCTTTGATGATCTGGTCGAGGGTTGCGTAGCTCAGATCGCAGTCAGCGGCGAGCGATTTCAAGCCGCCTTTCTCTTCGGCCAAGGCGATGAGTTTTCTCTTGCGACGCTCGGAGCACGTTTCCATTTTGCGGTTTCTAGCAGATCGCTAAGAGTGGGTTCCGTCGAATCGCTTTACTTGCCTTAGCTAATCGCTAGAATTGTCGGCATGCAAAACCAATTGAGCACCGATGACCGCAAGCGCTTGGCTGCGGTCACGGGAATCGATGAGCAGTATCTCTACCAGTGCCTGACTGGCCGTCGCGACATGAATCCGGAGCGAGCGCGCAGGGCAGAGGTTGAGACCAAGGGAGAGCTGACGCGAAAGATGCTGTGTCAGAAGACCTATGCAGGGATCTGGCCTGAACTCGTCGAAGCCAAGACTACGGCCCTTCAGGCCGTAGGCATCTCCTGAGCGATGACCTGGCTCACCTGCATCCTCATCGCGGTGAGCCTGATGCTCGCCGCATCGGCACTGGTCATGATCGCGATTGGCCTGCCCAAGCTCAAGCAGCAACTCGACGCGCAGGCGCTCTCGCGCGACGACGGGGAGGGCGCCTGACATGCACAGCACCAGCACACAGAGGTTGCGCGTCTGCCGCGAGGTCGCCGCTTCGCGACCCCGTTGGGTATGGGCTACCGGCGCGAATTCAGCAATTGAGTTAGGAAGTCCAGCGCTAGGGAATCTAGCTTCACCTCGAGCGCAGTCGCTCCAGCCTGAAAGACCACAGATCCGTCGCTTTTGGGTTGACGGCGAACGTCCAGCTGGGATGGTCGCATGACTGCCGTCACTGGAATCTCCGGCAGCTCTGGCTCGACGCCAGAGAGTTTGACCAGGTGCTGGGAGGCCTGGAAGGCGGCAGACACCAACGTCGCAAGACCGGTGAGCGAGCACGAGAGCGTGTGCTCCTGTGTCCCATCGAGCACTGCGAATGACACGCGCATCGCTTCCGGATCGGCCCCGAAACGTTGGATCTGGTCCAGGTTGATTTCCATTTTGTCCGCCCGTCGCCGGGTCCGTGTTGTGGGACTCGGACTCTACCCGGCGATAGGGCGGGCACCAAGCCGCGGGAGGCGCTGACGCATGAGCATCACGTTTATCGAGCGTGCATTGGTCGCAGTTCTCCTGCTGGTGGGCTCCAGCTTGGGCCTCGCCGCCCTCACTGTTGGTCGCCCCGCTGCCTTCGTTCTCTGCCTGGTCGCCGTCATCGGTGCCCTCTACATCCTCCTGTGCGGGAGCGATGACGGGGCTGATGCTCAGGGCCAGTTCGCCCTCACGGATCGCGTTGAGCAGCGCAAGCCAAAGCGCGATGGGGTCCACGTCGGCCGGAATGGTTGACCAATGGCCCGCGCTCTCATTTCCACTCGCCGCCGCCACATCCGGCGCGCCTGCTATTTCTCCTGTGATGTCTCCACCATCGCCGCACGCGGGCCGGTGTGCGGTGTTCGGCGCGCCGGGGCGGCGAGTTTCTTCTACACATTGGATGCCTGAATCATGAGCATTGAACTTGTCGACTTCCGCGGGAAGATCACGCCCGAGACGCATGCTGCGCTCGAGGCATTGAGCCGGGCTACCGGCCGCGACCGTGCTGAGCTGGTGCGTGACTGGTTGCATGAGAAAGCGGTTGAACAGATCCATATCGCTACTGTCCTGCATCAGCAGCTCCTGGCTAAGGGAATGCCCGGGGTATCTGGGGGAGTGGGAGGGAGTGGCCGGGGAGTCTCAGGGAATCGCAGGGAGTCCCGGGGAGCGTCAGGGAGTGACGGGGAATGATGATGCCGATGCACGGCTTGCCAGCTGCGGCGGGCGCGCACCTTTCGGACGGGGGGCGCGATGGCCGGTGACTGGATCAAGATGCGCTCGGACCTTCGCACGCATCCGAAAGTTGTCCGCGTTTCGTCCGCTTTGAAAGCGGACAGGCTGCGCGTAATCGGCGCGCTGTTTGTCGCATGGAGCGTGTTCGATGCGCACTCGATTGATGGAACGCTCGAAGGCTACGACGCAGATGTGTTGGATGAGACGGTCGGCTTTCCCGGATTTTCCCGTGCGCTGATCGCTGTGGGATGGCTTGAAGCGCATGGCGATGGAGACATGCAAACCCTTGTCGCGCCTAGGTTTTCCGAGCATAACGGGCAGTCTGCGAAGAAGCGCGGGATGGACTCGGAGCGGAAGCGGGCAACGCGCAGCGCGTCATCTTCTGTCCGAGAAATGTCCGCTTCACAAGCGGACAAAAAGCGGACCAGAGAAGAGAAGAGAAGAGAAGAGAAAGAAGACAACACACACGCAGTAGTTGATCCCCCTGCGGGTGTGCGTGCGCGCGAGGCCGGAGCCGAACCCGAAAACCCGAACGCGACGCCGGCCGGCGACGCATGCCGGGCGATGCGGCAGGCTGGGCTTGCCGACGCGAATCCGTCAAACCCGAAGTTGCTGGTGCTGATCGGCCGGGGCGTTTCGGTGGGCCAGTTCGCCGATGCGGCGCGCCGTGCGGTCGACAAGGGCAAGGGCCTGGGCTATGCGCTCGGCATCGTCGAAGGCGAGCTGCGCGAAGCGGCGGGCCTCGCCACCGGCCCGGTCATGCCGACGGGGCCATGGGACGCAACGCGCAGCAGCATCGAAGCCAAGGCGGCCGAGTTGGGCATGGCACCGTGGGACGCGGATGACCTGAGCCCTGAGCGCGAGTCGTTCGCCGCATACACGGCGCGCGTCCGCGCCTTGGTCGAGTCGGGGCAGGAGGCGCACGCATGAGCGAACCACAGACGAGCCGAGCCTATCGGCTGATCGCCGATTTCGAGATCGGGATCATGGGCGAGCGGCAGGGGCTGACGCCGGCGGAGCTGCGGCGGGCATGGCAAGCGAGGTACGGCGGTGTGCCGTCGCGGCGCGCCTATGCGTGCCTGAGCGAAGAGGGGTTGGTCGAGCTGCTGCCGCGCCGCGTGTGTGCGGTGACTGGCATCCGCACGCACCCATACGCACGCAACGTCAGAACGCGCGTTCTGCCAACGGTTCATGAAAAGGAAATTCCCCATGTTGCAGAGTGATCGACCGGGTGTCGAAGAGGCCTACGTGAGCGCGGGCAATACGTCCAACCTGAAGGTTGTTGCTGCGAGGCCTGGTGACGGCGATGTGCTTATCGCCGCAGGCTGGACGGAGTCGCGCGTCGGAATGGCGCTGCTGCGCTTGCGTAGCGAATGGGACAGGGCTGAGAAGCCGCGCAAGCCGACGGCTGCAGCGGTCAAGGCGCTTGCCGAATCACTGCTGGTGACGCGCAGGCCGGCATACGTGATCAGCCCGGAGCGAATGGACGCGCACCTGTCGATGATGAGGCTGTCGGCCTGCCATGCAGTTGCGCGCATGCAGGCGCATGGCTGGTACATGCGTGAGATGGCAAAGCTGGTGAACAAGCTCAAGAGCCTGCCCGACGTTCGCCGGCAGATCCTGGCTCACGTGGCTCTGTGGTGCATGGAAGATGCCGAGGCTAAGGTGCCCGATGTCATTGCACATTGGCTCGATCAAACGTGCCACCAGTGCCACGGTCTGCTGTTCTTGCCCGCGGTGGGTGCTCCTGTGCTGTCCACGAAGCTATGCCGCGCGTGCGGTGGGACAGGGGTCGCGCATGCTCCACATGAGCAGGACGGTCGGCGCGTGGTGAACTACATGGATGATTGCGTGTCGCGTGCTCGATCCGCGTTGAAAAAAAGATTGCGCGCATACAGAACGCAGGAATAGAATCGCCGCCGAGGAACGCGCTGGCTGCTTAGCCTGCTGCACCTCAACTCTTCGTTGAATGCCCGACTGAGCCAAGGCTCTGAGGTAGCAGTAGATGGAGAAGCTCGCCACCAAGAAGCCCGCCCTGTGCGGGCTTTGTCGTTTCTGCCTATGACCAGACCAGATGCCAATCGGCAGCAGCACGATGACCGGCGGGGCACGGCACAGGAGCGTGGCTACACCTCCGCATGGCAGCGCGCGCGGGACGCATGGTTGCGTGCGCATCCGCTGTGCGCCATGCACTTCGAGCGTGGTCGCATCGTTGCGGCAACAGTGGTTGATCACAAGGTGCCGCACCGGTTGAAAGAGGCGATGGATGGCGGAGATGCAACTGTCATCGCTGAGGCCAAGGCCTTGTTCTGGGACTCGGGCAACTGGCAGTCGTTGTGCAAGCCCTGCCACGATGGCGCGAAGCAACGGTTCGAGCGAACAGGGCGCGTGACGGGTTGCGACCTGTCGGGCATGCCCGTCGACCCCGCACACCACTGGGCTCGAGGCAAGTAGGGGGGCATCCGATCTCTGGGACCCCTCGGCTGCAGACCGGTCGGTTCCCCTTGTTCGCAACTCCGCGTAATGGAGGGGGGTAGGGGGTAAGGAAGGAATCATGGCAAGACCACCAAAACCGACGGCGTTGAAGCTGGTCGCCGGCAATCCGGGCAAGCGCGCACTCAACAAACAGGAGCCTGATCCGACTTACCTTCAAGACCTCACGCCTCCGGCTTGGCTGTCTGCCGCCGCGAAGATTGTGTGGTCCGAAATGGCGCCGATGGCCGCGGCGAACCGCCTGCTGACCGAAGTCGACGTACAGGCTTTCGCCATGGGCTGCGTGGCCATCGCTGAATACCGCCGCGCCAGCCTGCGTGTCGAGGCAGATGGCGCGGTCAAGGCCAAGAACGTCACTGGCGAAGACGGCAACGTGGTCCAGGCCGGCGAGCACATCAATCCTTGGGCGGGGGCCCAGAGCATGTACTTCAAGCAGGCCATGCAGGTGTTCGACAAGTTCGGCATGACGCCGCAGGCGCGCACGCGCATCGCGGTGCAGCCGCAAGGGGATCTGTTTGGCGACGAAGCCAAAGGCACGGCGAGCTACTTCAGCTGATCCTGTCACGCGATACGCCCGCGCGGTGGTGGGCGGCAAGAAGATCGCCGGCCCGCACGTGCGGGCCGCCTGCCAGCGCCACCTGAACGATCTGGAAACAGGCCACGAGCGTGGCTTGGTGTTCGACAAGGCGGCGGCGCTGCGCGCCATCGGGTTTTATCGCGATGTGCTGCGGCTCAATGGCGGCGAGTTTGAGGGGTTGCCCTTCGAGCTGCTCGACTGGCAGCAGTTCATCGTCGGCAGCATCTTTGGATGGAAAGGGGCTGACGGATACCGACGCTTTCGCGTGGTGTATGTCGAGACGGCAAAGGGTTCCGGCAAGAGTCCTCTCGCCGCCGGCATCGGCATGATCGGCCTGACCGCCGACGGCGAGGCCCGCGCCGAGATCTATGCCGCGGCCACCAAGAAGGACCAGGCGATGGTCCTCTACCGCGATGCGGTAGCCATGTTTCAGCAGTCGCCCGAACTGCGCGCGCGCTTGCGGCCATCGGGCACCGGTGAGAACGTGTGGAATCTGGCCTACCACCAGAACGCGAGCTTCTTTCGCCCCATCAGTGCGGACGACGGGCAGTCAGGGCCGCGGCCCCATGTCGCGCTGATTGACGAGATCCACGAGCACAAGACCAACACGGTAGTCGAGATGATGCGCGCCGGCACGAAGAGCCGGCGCCAGGCGCTGATCCTGATGATTACCAACAGCGGTGCGAGCAAGACATCGCCCTGCTGGAACTACCACGATTACGCTGCCAAGGTCAGCGCGGGCACGCTGCAGGACGATGCCTTCTTCGGGTATGTGTGCGCTCTGGATGAGGGCGATGACCCGTTCAACAATGAGGCCTGCTGGCCCAAGGTCAACCCGAGTCTCCAGGGTGCGCAGCTGCCGGGTTTGAAATATTTGCGCGAACAGGTCACTGAGGCGCGCGGCATGCCCAGCAAGGAGGCGCTGGTCCGCCGCCTGAACTTCTGCCAATGGACCGATGCCACCAATCCGTGGATCAGCGCAGACATCTGGCTCGGCGCGGCTAGAGAGTACGACTGGCGCGAATTGCGCGGCCGCCGCGCATGGGCTGGGCTGGACTTGTCCAGCACCACCGACCTGACCGGCCTGGTGCTGCACGTGGAGCCCGTCGAAGAGGGTGAGCCATGGAAGCTGGTGCCGTTTGCATGGCTGCCGGAAGAGGGCTTGCAGCGCAAAGAGGAACTCGACCGCGTGCCTTATCTGGCATGGCGGACCGCGGGCTATCTGGAAACCACGCCGGGCCGAGCGATCAGCAAGCTCGCGGTGGTCAGGAGGTTGGCGGAACTCAGCAGCTTCTTCGATCTGCAGCTCGTCGGCTTTGACCGCTGGCGCATCGAGGACTTGAAGGCGCTGGCCTCCGATAACGGGGTCACGCTGCCCGAGATGCAGGCCTTCGGCCAGGGATACAAGGACATGAGCCCGGCCATCGAAGCCTTCGAGACGGCACTGCTCAATGGCGCCGTCGTGCATCCCGGAAACCCGGTGTTCACCTGGTGCGCCGCGAATGCCGTCACGGTGTCCGACGACGCGGAGAACCGGAAGCTGAGCAAGGAAAAAGCCACCGGTCGGATCGACCTGATGGTTGCGGCCGTCATGGCGGTGGGCGGTGCGCTGCAGGTGCGCGAAGAACAGTCTTTTTGGGAAACCACAACTTGAAACCTCTCGACAAGATTGCTGCAGGCTTYGCCACCTTGGGTGGATGGGTGCCCGACGTGCTGATGGCCGGTGGTGCCGGTGCGGTTTCGTATGGCGCGAGCCTTGTCTATCTGCCCGCCGGGTTCATCGTCGGTGGCATCTTTCTGTTGGCGGCCGGATGGCTGTCGGCGCGAGGCGGCAAGTAATGGGGTTCCTGTCGCGTGGTGTCGAGCGGAAGTCTGCCTCGGCGACAAGCTCGCTCGAGCTCTTCCGTGAAATCTATGGCGGACGGGCGTCGAAGTCCGGCCAGACGATTAACCTGGAGACTGCTTTCAGGGTCTCTGTGGCCTTTGCGTGTCTGAAGGTGCTTTCGCAGGGCGGCGCACAGGTGCCGTTCAAGTTGTACCGCGAAACCGAGTCGAGCGGCATGACGAAGCGCGCGCCGGCCAAGGACCATTCGCTCTATGACCTAGTCGCTACCGCGCCCAACGATTGGACGACCTCGTTCGAGTTCCGTGAAACGCTGGTCTTGCACGCGGCACTGGGCAACGCATACGCCTTCAAGAACAAGGGATTCGGCGGAAAGATCCTGGAGATGATCTTGCTGGACCCGAGCAAGGTGGAGAAGGTTCAAGCCGAGGACTACAGCATTGGCTTCAAGGTGACGGGGAAAAGTGGTGCCGTGAAAATCTTCCCGGCCGATGCCATCTGGCATGTCAAGGGGCCGAGTTGGAATGGTGTGCTTGGCATGGACATCTTGAGCATGGCGCGTGAGGCGCTTGGGCTCGCCATCGCTACCGAAGACTCGCAGTCCAAACTACATGCGAAAGGGGTTCGCCCATCTGGCACCTATTCTGTCGATGGGAACCTGACCCCGCAGCAGTATAAGGATTTGAAAGCTTGGATCGACAAGGAATTCGCTGGCGCCGAGAACTCCGGCGCACCGATGATCCTGGATCGTGGGGCGAAATGGTTCTCGCAGGCCATGTCCGGCATAGACGCGCAGCACCTGGAGACGCGCAAGTTCCAGATCGAAGAGGTTTGTCGCTTCTTTGGCGTCATGCCGATCATGGTTGGCTATTCGGATAAGGCCGCGACGTATGCAAGCGCGGAGCAGATGTTCCTCTCGCACGTTGTGCACACGCTGTCGCCTTGGTATGCGCGCGTTGAAAACTCCGCTGACCTACACCTTCTAACGAAGAAAGAGCGTGCGTCCGGCCTCTATTTCAAGTTCATGGCCTCGGGGCTTCTGCGCGGCGCCGCGAAAGACCGCGCCGAGTACTACGCCAAGGCTCTCGGCTCCGGGGGCTCGCCGGCCTGGATGACGCAAGATGAAGTCCGCGGCCTGGAAGAGCTCAACCCGTTCGGTGGTACTGCGGCAGTCCTGCCGGTCGCCACAAATACGCCGGCCCCCGTGCCGACACCGGCCTGAAAGGCAAAAATGACCACCAAGACACTCGATTTCAGCTGTGAACTGAAGGCGAACGGCGACACCGGCACCTTCGAGGGCTACGGGTCGATCTTCAATATCACCGACAAGGGCGGCGACATCGTCATCCCTGGGGCGTTCGCTGACACCCTAGCTTCGCAGAAAGCCGCCGGCCGCATGCCGGCGATGCTCTGGCAGCACCGCCAAGCTGAGCCCATCGGCGTCTACACCAGCATGGAAGAGGACGCTGTCGGCTTGAAGGTCAAGGGGCAACTCGCCCTGAAGACCGCCCGCGGCGCCGAGGCCTACGAACTCATGAAGATGGGCGCACTTTCCGGCATGTCGATCGGCTATCGCTCGCGTGACGACAGCTACGACCGCGTGACCGGCGTGCGTTCCCTCAAGAAGCTCGACTTGGTCGAGCTGAGCCTGGTCACTTTCCCCATGAACGACGCTTCGCGCGTCTCGGCTGTCAAGGCCATCGAAGAGCTCGACAGCCTTTCCGAAATCGAGCGCCACTTGCGTGATGTATGTGGCATGTCGAAGAGCGAGGCACTCGCAATGGTGTCTCGCGTCAAGAGCGTCATCAGCCGGAGTGATTCCGGGGAAGGCGATTCGCTGGGGTCCGACTGGGCCGCATCCCTGAAAGCTCGCGCCGTCTTCTGACCAAGCGCAATCCCCGTAGTCAGCCGCCCTTGAGGCGGCTTTTTCATTTCCGAAAGGTACATCATGCAATTCACCCGCAAAAACCTGACGCTCGGCCTGCTGGCCATCGTCGCTGTCCTGGCGCTGTTCGCAGTGGCCGGGCATCCCATCGTGCCGCCCGAAGCCCTCGCAGGCATCGGCATGGTGCCCATGGCCATGAGCGGCGAGGTCACGCTGCTCGAGGTCAAGAACATCCTGGACGGCCAGGGCAAAGCCTTCGATGAGTTCAAGAAAGCGAACGACGACCTGATCAAGGCAAAAGCCGAGGGCAAGGCTGTTGCCGAACTGGAAGCGAAGGTTGCCAAGCTGGGCGAAGAGCTCGACAAGTTCGACGAGCTCAAGGCTGTGATCGACGACCTGCAGAAGAAGGCCGGACGCCCGCAGAACGACAGCGAAGCCAAGGCAGCGGCCGACCTGGCCACCGAAGTGAAGCAATTCAACCTCATGCTGCGCGCCGACTTCCAGAGCAAGGGCAAGCCCGCGCCGGCCGAAGTCGATGTGAAGGGCTACACCGAGTACAAGAACGCCTTCTTCAAGGTGATGACCGGCACGCCGATGAACTCGCTCTCGGGCGATGAGCAGAAGGCCATGTCTGCCGGCTCGGACCCGGATGGCGGTTACCTGCTGCCTCCGTCGACCGTGGGCCGTATGGTGTCGAAGCTCTATGAGCAGTCGACCATGCGCCAGCTCGCCACCGTGCAGGGCATCAGCACCGACAAGCTCGAAGGCATCGTCGACAACAACGAAGCCGATGCCGGCTGGGTTTCGGAGCTGGGCACCCGCTCGGACACCAACACCCCGCAAGTGGGCAAGTACGAGATCCAGGCGCACGAGATGTATGCGATGCCCAAGGCCTCGCAGAAGATCCTCGACGATGCCGCAACGGACGTCGAAGGCTGGCTGGCTGGCAAGGTGGCGGACAAGTTCGCGCGCGTCGAAGGTGCCGGTTTCACGACCGGCACCGGCGTGGGTCAACCCCGCGGCCTGTTCGCCTACGGCACCGCTGCCACGGGCGACGACACCCGTGCCTGGGGCACCTTCGAGCATGTCGTGACCGGCGCCAATGGCGACTTCACCACGACCAAGGCCGACCCGCTGCAAGACCTGCTGGGCGCGTTCAAGGACCAGTACCTGCAGAACGCCACTTGGATGATGCGCCGCGAAGTGCGGACCAAGATCCGCAAGATGAAGGAAGCCACGAGCGACCGCTACCTGTGGGAACCCAGCCTGCAGGCCGGCCAGCCCGACCGCCTCCTGGGCTACCCCGCTCGCGTCGACCAGTACGTGCCGGCCATCGGCACGGGCTCGCTTTCGCTGGCATTCGGCGACATCCGCGAGGCCTACACGATCATTGATCGCATGGGCATCCGCACGCTGCGTGACCCGTACACCGCCAAGCCGTATGTCGTGTTCTACAGCACGAAGCGCACCGGCGGCGGCGCGGTCAACTTCGAGGCCGTGAAGTTCCTCAAGTTCTCGACCTGATCAACACGCCCCGGGGTAACCCGGGGCACTCGACACACGAAAGGAAACCATCATGAAATCGAACGATCTTCACAGCAACGTGCAGCAGAAGCTCGCCGTCATCCCGGCTGCTATCGGCGCCAACGCCACCAAGACCGGCCTCATCATCGACCGCCAGGGTTACGGTGGCGTCGAATTCGTCATCGACTATGGCTCGGTCACCACGACCGGCACCATCGTCACCACCGTGATGAAAGAAGGCGACGTGACCGGCACGCTCACCAGCGTGGCCGATGCCGATCTGCTGGGCACCGAGGCCCTGGCATCGCTGCTGGCCGCCACGCCGCGCACCGCCGGCACGACCAAGGAAGTGTCCAAGCGCATCGGCTACAAGGGAACGAAACGCTACGTGCAGCTGAGCCTTGTGCAAACCGGCGTGACGTCGGTGGGTGCGGTCTCCGCCACGGCGATTCTGTTCAACCCGTCGCTGGTGCCGGTCGCGAACCCGGCCTGATAAGGCAACAAAGGCAATAACCAAAGGGGTGCCCGTCCGGCGCCCCTTTTTTCATGTGGAAAGCATAGTCAATGCACGTTGCAATTCTCGGTCTCGGCCCCTCCGTTCGGCAGTTCCTGGAGCTGACCAAGCGCTACGGCGGCCGGCGCGCGTTCTGCGATGAGGTCTGGGGCATCAACGCCCTGGGCGACGTGTTTGCCTGTGACCGTGTTTTCCACATGGATGACGTGCGCGTGCAAGAGATCAGGGCCGCGGCAAAGCCCGATTCGAACGTCGCGGAGATGCTCAAGTGGCTGAAGACTCACCCGGGCCCCATCATCACGAGCCGCGCGCACCCTGAATACCCGGGCCTGGTCGAATTCCCCTTGGCAGACGTGCTCAATGACATGCCGATGGGCTATTTCAACAGCACCGCGGCCTACGCGATCGCCTACGCGCTGCATGCTGGCGCTACGAAGATCACCTGTTTCGGCATGGACTTCACCTATCCAGATGCGCACGACGCCGAGAAGGGGCGGGCCTGTGTCGAGTTCTGGCTTGGCGTGGCCGCCGCGCGCGGCGTTCAGATCGCGATGCCGAAGACGACGAGCCTCATGGATGCCATGAATCCGCAGGCGCTGCGCTTCTACGGCTACGACTGCGTCGATTTGAAGATGACGCACGACGGCGAGCGCATCAATGTCGATTTCGTGGAGCGCGCGGCCCTGCCGACGGCGGAAGAAATCGAGGCGGCCTATGACCACAGTCGCCATCCGAATCAACTGGTCGAAGCTGGCGAGGTCTGAGGATGTACAAGGTCATCACGCCCGTTGCAGTTGAGCCCATCACGACCGCCGAAGCGAAGCTGCACCTCCGGGTGGACGTGAGCGACGACGACACGTTGATTGCCGCGCTGATCACGGCTGCGCGCGAATTCGCTGAGCACTACACCGGCCGCGCCTTCGCGCCGCAGACCTTGGAAGTGGCGCTGGACTGCTTTCCCATCTACGAAGACGACTACATCGACCTGGACTTGCCCCCGGTGGCGACGATCACCAGTGTGAAGTACACCGATGAGGCGGGCGCCGAGCAAACCATTGCTGCCAGTTCCTATGCGCTCAGCCTCTACGGCGATTCGCGCCGCCTCGCGCCGACCTACAACGTCTACTGGCCGCACACGCAGGCGGTGCCCGACGCCGTCCGCATCCGCTACGTCACGGGGTACACCACGCTGCCCAAGGCCGCAAAGGCGGCCTTGCTGCTGCTGATCGGCCATCTGTACGAAAACCGCCAGGCCGTGAGCACCTTGAACCTGGATGAGATTCCGATGGGCGCGCGATCGCTGCTCGACACCGTCAAGATCTGGAGCAAGTGACGTGGAAATCGGCAAGCTCAATCGCCGCGTGACCATCCAGAGCCTGGTCGCCGGCCAGGACGAGATCGGCCAGCCGACGATGGTGTGGACCGATGTGGCCACGGTTTGGGCGAACGTTCGATACCTAAAGGGAATTGAAGTCATTAAGAGCGGAACTCCCGTGAGCATCGTTCCCGCATCAATCCGCGTGCGCCGTCGAACCGACGTGATTGCAAACATGCGCGCAGTTCTGGGCTCGACCATTTTCGACATCAAGGCTGTGCAGGATGACCAAGAGACCCGGGAGCGCATCGACCTGGTCTGCGAGACGGGGGCGAATAGTGGCTAACTTCGTCGAGGGAAGGCTGAATGGCGACTTCGAAGCCGACCTGTCGAAGTTCGAAAACGCCATCCAGGAGAAGGTGTTGTTTTCCGGTGCCGCGGCCATGGGCCGAGTGTTCTACGACGAGGTGAAGCTCAATGCTTCGCCGCCGCGGCTTGGCCGTAAGACCGGCAACCTGTCGAATGCGATCTATTGGGCTTACTCGCCAGAGAAATCGACCGCCACGGTGAAAACCTACCGTATCAGTTGGAACAAGAGCAAGGCGCCGCATGGGCATCTGCTCGAGTTCGGTACTTCGAAGATGGCCGCGCATCCTTTTCTCCGGCCAGCCTTCAGTCGCGTGGATGAGGCAATCCGCATCGGAAAAGAGCGCATGGCTGAACGAATGGCGAACGCGACATGAGCCTTGAATCCTCCCTTTTCAACACGCTAAAGACGCTGGTGGGGAACCGCTTCTATCCGGACGTGGCGCCGCTGGGTGCGGCCAAGCCATACGGGACATACCAGCAGGTTGGCGGCGAGGCGCCGACTTTCGTCTCTGGCGTCCCGAGCAAGAGAAATGCGCGCATGCAGATCAATTTCTGGTCGTTGACCCGGGCCGAGGCGAACGCGCTGGCTGTGCAGGCAGAGGCGGCCCTTGAGGGTGCGACCTCGTCGACGTTCCAGGCGAAGCCGCTAGGCGCATTCGTCGCCGAGCAGGAAGAAGAAACCAAGCTGTTTGGCACGCGCCAAGACTTTTCCATCTGGGCCGACCGTTAGCCCGCCATTTTTCCTCCCGCCCTTTCCGGGCATCCGCAACCGACCGTCCCTGAGGCGGTTTTTTTTCGTCTGAAAGGGCATTCCCATGTCTGTCTCGCTCCCCAATGGCGCCCTTGTGGCGATCGCTTCCGGCTACGGCGCCGTCAAGGCCATGTCGGCTCTCTCCAACGCCAATCCGGCTGTTGCCACCCTGGAGGCATCGCACGGAGTCTCCGCTGGCGACTACGTTGAGGTCACCTCGGGGTGGTCGCGGCTGACCGACAAGATCGTGCGTGCTGGAACTGTCTCGACCAATGATGTCCCGCTTCTCGGCATCGACGCGCTGCTGACCAGCATCTATCCCGCTGGCGGCGGTGTCGGC
>NZ_JBFTPJ010000033.1:0-17284 GCF_056398445.1 Variovorax sp. 01T439_2 | reverse complement strand
CTGCAGGCCCAGCGCCTCGATCTTGGCGCTCACGTCGGGCAGGTGCACGATGCGGTCGATCTCGTCGGACAGCTTCTGCACCACCGGCGCGGGCGTGGCGGCGGGCAGGAACACGCCGAACCAGCCGTAGGGGTCGAAGGAGTGAAAGCCCAGCTCGGCGAAGGTGGGCACGTCGGGCAGGCCGGGCATGCGCTGCGTGCCGGTCACGGCCAGCGGGCGCATCGACTTGAGGTGCGGCCGCGCGGTGGCGCTGTCGATGAAGGCCGAGGCGAGCTGGCCGCCCACCAGGTTGGTGACCAGTGGCGCGGCGCCCTGGAACGGCACGTGCACCAGGTCGATGCCGGCCTGCATGTTCAACAGCGCGCCCTGGATGTGCGACGAAGTGCCGGCGCCGTAGCTGCCGAAGTTGTACTTGCCGGGGCTCTGCTTCACCATCGCGATGAAGTCCTTGAGGTTCTTTGCGGGCGAATCGAGCGGCACGGCCAGCATGCTGGGGCTGCGCGCAATCATGGTGACGGGCGCGAAGTCCTTCAGTGGGTCGTAGGCGAGCTTGTCCATGAGCGGCGGCTGCTGGATCAGCGCGGTGATGGCGATGAGCAGCGTGTGGCCGTCGGCCGGCGCCTTGGCGACGAAGCCGTTGCCGATGGTGCCGCCGGCGCCGGGGCGGTTCTCCACCAGCACAGTCTGCCCCCAGGCTTCCTGCAGCTTCTGGCCGATGGTGCGCGCCAGCGCGTCGGTGGCGCCGCCGGCGGGGTAGGGCACGATCAGCTTGAGCGGCTGGCTCGGATAGGCGGAGTGCGCGGCCGTTTGCGTGGCTGTTTGTGCCAAGGCCGGCGCGCTGAGCAGAAGCGCCAGGCCTGCGGCCGCGCAGAGCCTTCGTACCAGCATCGATGTCGTCTTCATGGGCTTGTCTCCTCTTCGGGGGTGGAATAACTCGGCTCGATTCGGCTCAACGCAGCGCTTCGGCCGTGCCCAGGATCGCGGTGGCCTGGCTCGACAGCATGCCGCCGTTGCCATGCGCGAGCGCGGTCTGCGCGTTCTYCACCTGGCGCTCGCCGCATTCGCCGCGCAACTGCCGCACGGTCTCGATGAGCGCGAAGATGCCGTACATGCCGGGATGCACGCACGACAGCCCGCCGCCGTTGGTGTTCACGGGCAGCCGGCCGCCGGGGGCAATGGCGCCGTCGGCCACGAAGCGGCCGCCTTCGCCCTTGGGGCAGAAGCCCAGGTCTTCGAGGAACAGCAGCGTGTTGATGGTGAAGGCGTCGTACAGCTGCACCACGTCCATGTCCGCGGGTGCGAGCCCGGCCATCGCGAAGGCCTCGCGGCCCGATTGGCGGGCCGCCGTGACGGTGAGGTCCGCCATCGAGGAGATCTGCCGGTTCCACACCGCCGTGGCGTTGCCCAGCACATAGACCGGCTTTCTCGGCAGGTCCCTCGCGCGCTCGGCGCTCACCAGCACGCAGGCGCCGGCGCCATCGGTGACCAGGCAGCAGTCGCGCACGCCCAGCGGGTCCGACACCATGCGGGCGCCCAGCACGTCTGCGCGCGTGAGCGGCTCGCGCATGAAGGCTTCGGGGTTGAGCCCGGCCCAGGCGCGCGCGGCCACCGCCACGTCGGCCAGCTGCTCGCGCGTGGTGCCGAATTCGTGCATGTGGCGCGACGCCGCCAGCGCGTAGGCCGACACCGGCAGCATCGGCTCGTAAGGGTGCTCGTAGGGCTGCGGGTCGAGAAAGCGGCGCGCCGCCACGATCTCTCTCCGGCCGAAGGCGGCACTGCGCTGCGCGCTGCCGTAGCAGATGAGCACCGCGCTGCATTGGCCCGAACGGATGGCCTGCATCGCGGGCAGCAGGTGCGCGATGAAGCTGCTGCCGCCCAGCATGGTGCCGTCGATGTAGCGCGGATTGAGGCCCAGGTATTCGACCACCGGCAGCGTCCACATTGCGGCCGAGGCGCTGGCGGTGCAGAGGCCGTCGATGTCGCGCATCTGAAGGCCCGCATCCGCCACCGCCGCGCGCGCGGCGCGCGCCAGCAGTTCCATGTCGGTGAAGCCCGGCGCTTCGCCGCAGCCGAAGGTGGCGGCGCCGGCGATGGCCGCGCTGCCGCGCAAGGCCTTCAGTTCCGCGCTCATCGAGTGGCTCCTTCGACGGCATCGAACAGCACCAGGCCGCGGCCGTCCTTCACCTGCACCCGCGCGCGGACGCGCTGGCCGATGCGCACCGCTTCGGGCGCGAGGTTCTCGATGCGGCTCATGAGCCGCACGCCTTCGTCGAGATCGACCAGGCTCACGTTGAGGTCGCCGCCGTCGGCCGGCTTGCGCCGCACGGTCGTCACGGCATGCACGGTGCCCAGGCCGCCAGGCGCCTTCCATTCGAGCGCCGTGCCGCCGCAGTGCGGACAGCTTTCGCGCGGGTAGTAGACGTGGCGGCCGCAGTCGCCGCAGCGCTGCAGCAGGAAACGGCCGGCGTCCAGCTCGCGCTGGTGGAAGGCCTGCACGCCGAGGCGGTGGTCGTTCATCGGGCTTGCTCCTTGTGGACCGGCCACTGGAAGGGCAGCGGCTTCTTGTCGAGGAAATGGTTCACCGCCTCGCGGTGCTCGGCACTGCCGAAGGCCAGCGCCTGCGCGTTCGCCTCGGTGTCGAGCAGCGCGGCCAGCGCGCCGGCATCGCCGGTGGCGCGCTTCACCAGGCTCACGGCCAGGGGCGAGGCGCCGGCAAAGCTCTGGGCCAGCGCCAGCGCGCGCGGCAGCAGCTGCGCGGGTTCGTGCAGTTCCATCGCAATGCCGAGCTCGAGCGCCTCGGCCGCGCCGACCTCGCGCGCCGACAGCATCAGCTCGCGTGCGCGCTGCGCGCCCACCACGCGCGGCAAGGTGTAGAAGGCGCCGCAGTCCGGCACCAGGCCGAGCTTGAGAAACGACATGCAGAAGCGCGCGCGCGGGCTTGCGAGCACGAAGTCGGCCGCGAGCGCCAGGCTGAAGCCCGCGCCATAGGCCGCGCCATCGACCGCGGCGATCACGGGCTTGTCGAGCAGGATCAGCTCGCTGAACCAGCGCTGCGTGGCCTGCATGCGCTCGCGCCAGCCGGCGTTGTCGAGCTTTGCATCGGCAATGCCGCGCAGGTCGCCGCCTGAGCAGAACTGGCCGTTGGCGCCGGCCAGCACCAGCGCGCGCACCTCGGGGTCGCCGCGCACCTGCGCGATGGCCCGGGCGAGCTCGTCGCGCATGGCGGGGGCGAGCGCGTTGCGGTTGGCGGGCGTGTCGTAGACGGCCATGCGCTCGCGGCACCAGGCGACGATGTCCTCTTCGGCGACGTGGCCGCGCAGCGCGGGCTTGAGCACCACCAGCGCCTTGACCGATTCGCCGCGCCTGCCGTCGGGCACCGCGATCACGCAGGCCTCGTGGATGGCCGGATGCTCGTACATCGCGTTCTCCACTTCGGTGGGCCAGACCTTGTAGCCCGAGGCATTGATCATTCGCTTGAGCCGGTCGCGCAGGAAGAAGTAGCCGTCCTCGTCCATCGAGGCCAGGTCGCCGGTGCGGAAGAAGCGCTGGCCGCCGATCTCGATGAAGGCCTCGCGGTCAGCCTCCGGGTTGCGCCAGTAGCCCTTCATGAGCTGCGCGCCGCGCGTGACCAGCTCGCCCACCTCGCCAGGCGGCAGTTCCTCGAACGTGACCGGATCGACGATGCGCGAGTCCACGCCCTGCGTCGGCGTGCCCAGGCACTGGCGCTTGCCGCGTGCGGGCGGATTGGCGTGCAGGAAGGATGCGGTCTCGGTCAGGCCATAGCCTTCGTTGTACGAAAGGCCGCGGCGCTGCAGGAGCATGGCGGCCACCGCCTCGGGCATCGCGGCGCCGCCGCCCGACAGCAGCGCCAGGCTCGAGAGGTCGCGCCGCTCGGCTTCGGCGTGGGAGAACAGGTCGATCACCATCGCCGGCGGCGCCGACCAGGCCGTGACCGCATGGCGCTCGATCAGGCGCGCGGCCATCGCCGGGTCCCAGCGCGGCATCATCACCGCGGTGGCGCCCAGGAACATCGGCAGGTTCATGCCGTTCTGCAGGCCCAGCATGTGGAAGAGCGGCGCAACGGCCAGCGTGACCGTCTCCACATGCAGCTGCTTCCACACCGCCGAGGAAGCGAGCGAGGCCAGCAGCGTCGCATGGGTGTGCATGCAGCCCTTCGGGTGGCCTGTGGTGCCCGAGGTGTAGGGCAGCACGGCCAGGTCGTCGGGCAACAGGGGCAATGCCGCGGGCGCGAGGCCGAGCGCGATCGCCTGCTCGAAGCCATGCAGTCGCGCGTCGTCGAGTGGCGCGCGCGGCGCCGTGACCCAGCCGGGCAGCGCGTCGTCGCTCGCCGACGCATCAATCGCGTCGGCATAGGCATGGACGAGCGCGGCGCGCAGCTCGCCTTCGCCTTCGCCGAACGCGAGCACGGGCAGCAGCTCCTGCGCGACGAAGGCGATGCGCGCACCGCTGTCTGCCGCGTAGTGCCGCACCTCCGCGGCCTTGCTCATCGGGTTCACCGGCACCACCACGGCGCCCGCGCGCAGCACGGCGTAGAAGGCCGTCACGAACTGCGGGCAGTTCTGGCTCGCGAGCAGCACGCGGTCGCCGGGCGCGACGCCCAGGCGCTGCTGCAGGTAGCCGGCCAGCGCGTCGACGCGTTCGCGCAGCTGCGCATAGGAGGTGGCCGCGCCGCAGTAGACGATGGCGGGCTTGCCGGGATAGCGGCGCGCCGCGGTGTCCAGGTAGTCGGGCAGCGTGGCGCGCGGCACGCGCAGCTCGCGCGCCACGCCCTTGGGCCAGAAGCGGAAGTGCGGCGGCCTGGCGTTCATTGCTTTTCCATCGCCCGCGCGATGATTTCCTTCATCACCTCGTTGGCGCCGCCGTAGATGCGGCCCACGCGCACATCGGCATAGAGCCGCGCGACGGGGTATTCGTTCATGAAGCCGTAGCCGCCGTGCAGCTGCAGGCATTCGTCGACGATGCGGCAGCAGGCGTCGGTGGTCCACCACTTGGCCATGGCGGCCGTCGGCACGTCGAGCTCGCCCTGCATCAGGCGTGCGATGCAGTCGTCGACGAAGGCGCGCGCCACCTGCGCCTGCGTCTCGCATTCAGCCAGCTTGAAGCGGGTGTTCTGCATCTTCAAAAGCGGCTCACCGAACACCTGGCGGTCGCGCACGTAGCCGAGCGTGTCGCCGATGGCGCGCTGCATGGTCGCGACCGCGCCGACCGCGATCAGCAAGCGCTCGCGCGGCAGTTGCTGCATGAGCTGCGCGAAGCCGCGGCCCTCTTCGCCGCCCAGCAGGTGGTCGGCCGGCACGCGCACGTCGTCGAAGAACAGTTCGGTGGTGTCGAGCGTCTTCTGGCCCATCTTGTCGAGCAGCGGCCCGCGGCGGAAACCTGAAGTGCCCTCGGTCTCGACCATCAGCAGCGAGATGCCCTTGCCGCCGGCCGCCGCATCGGTCCTGGCCGCGACGCAGACCAGGCCCGCGTGCATGCCGTTGGTGATGAAGGTCTTGCTGCCGCTGATGCGCCAGTGGCCGCCGTCGCGCCGTGCCTGCGTCTTGATGCGCTGCAGGTCGGTGCCGGCGCCGGGCTCGGTCATGGCGATGGCCGCCACCAGCTCGCCGCTGGCCATGCGCGGCAGCCAGCGCTGCTTCTGCGCCTCGGTGCCGTAGGCCAGCAGGTAGTGGGCGACGATGCCGCTGTGCACGTTGTTGCTGAAACCCTGCGCCATGGCGCGCATCTGCTCCTCGCAGATCACCGCCTCGTGCAGGAAGCTGCCGCCGCCGCCGCCATATTCTTCGGGGATGCTGGCGCACAGCAGCCCGGCCGCACCGGCCTTGGTCCAGATCTCGCGGTCGGCATGGTGCTGCGCACGCCAGCGCGGCTCGTGGGGAACGCATTCGCGCTCGAAGAAGCGGCGCGCGCTGGTGCGCAGCATCTCGAGTTCTTCGTTCATCCACGGCCGCGTGGCGACGGCCCCGCCGGTCATGGCCGCCCGCCTCCGCAGACCAGCACCTGGCCGCTCACGTAGTTCGACTCCGGAATGCAGAACAGGTAGACCGCGCCCGCTGCTTCCTGCGGCGTGCCGCCGCGGCCGAGCGGGATCAGCGCCTCGGCGTTCTTGAGGATCTGCGGGTTGACGCCGACCTTGATCTGCCGGCCCTCGATGTCGATGCTCGCGCCCGCGCCGGCATCGGCTTCGGTCAGCCGCGTCTTGATCAGGCCGAAGGCCACGCTGTTGACCGTGACCTTGTAGCGGCCCCATTCCTTGGCCATGGCCTTGGTCAGGCCGTTGATGCCGGCCTTGGCGGCCGCGTAGTTGGCCTGGCCTGCGTTGCCGTACACGCCCGAGGTGGACGAGATGTTGACCACCTTGCGGAACACCTCGCGGCCTTCGTCGGCTTCGCGCCTGGCCGCATCGCGGATGAAGCTGGAGGCCGCGCGCAGGATGCGGAATGGCGCCGTGAGGTGCACGGCCAGCATCGCTTCCCACTGCTCGTCGCTCATCTTCTGCACCACGTTGTCCCAGGTGTAGCCGGCGTTGTTGACGACGATGTCCAGGCCGCCGTAGCTGTCGACCGCGGTGCGCACGAAGCGGTCGGCAAAGCCGGCGTCCGTCACGCTGCCAGGGCAGGCGATGGCGCTGCCGCCCGCTGCCACGATGTCATTGACGGTCTGCGCGGCGGGTCCGGCATCGAGGTCGTTGATGACCACGCGCGCGCCGTCGCCTGCGAGCTTGAGCGCGATCTCGCGCCCGATGCCGCGGCCGGAGCCGGAAACGATGGCGACCTTGCCTTCGAGTTTTCTGTGGGTGCTGCTGTTCATGGGTTGTCTCCTCGGGATGTGTCAGGGCCAGGCGACCAGTGCCTCGGCGCTCAGCCTGGCGGCGCCTTCGTGGTTGGCCGTCATGAGCTTCAGCCGCACGCTGCGCCGGCCCTCGTGCTCGAACTTCTCGGCCACCGTGCCGGTGCAGCGGATGCGCTCGCCCACCTGGGTGATGGCGGCAAAGCGCAGGTCGAGCGAGCGGATCGCCGGCTGCGGCACCCAATGGGTCAGCAGCCGCGCGAGCCAGGCCGCCGAGAGCATGCCGTGCGCGAACACGTCGGGCATGCCGGCGGATCTGGCGAAGTCGATGTCGACGTGGATCGGGTTGTGGTCGCCCGAGGCACCGCAGTACAGCGCCAGGTCGAGCCGGCGGATCGGCGGCAATTCGAGCGGGGGCAGGGCGTCGCCGGGCTGCAGTGCGTTCCAGTCGGGGAGGGTGGCGGTGGTCATCGCAAACTTCCGGTTCTTCATGAGTTGCGCACGACGGTCACGCAGCGCAGCTCGGCCACGAGCTCATCGCGCTGGTTGCTGACGGCGGTCTTGCGCACGACGAATTCGAGCGCGCCGTTCTTCTTGTCGTAGATGTCCTCGATGCGCTGGCGGAAGGTGAGCGTGTCGCCCGCATAGGCCATCGCGTGGTAGCTGAAGCCCTGCTCGCCGTGCAGCAGGCTGCGGTAGTCCATGCCCAGCAGCTCGCGGATGGCGGCCGGGTTGGGCGCCTCCATCTCCAGGCAGAAGAGAAAGGTGGGCGGCACCGGCAGGCCCGGATGCCCCGCATCGTGCGCGGCGGCCTCGTCGATGTAGACGGGATCGGCCTGGCCCGTGGCCTTGGCGAAGAAGCGCAGGCGGCCTTTTTCCACTTCCACCTGGAAGGGCGGGAGCTGGTGGCCGATGTGGCGGCGGTCGATCATCTGGATTGATAGAGCGTGACCACGCAGGCGCCGCCCAGGCCCAGGTTGTGCTGCAGCGCGAGCCGTGCGCCTTCGACCTGGCGCTGCTCGGCCCGGCCGCGCAATTGCCACACCAGCTCCGCGCACTGCGCAAGGCCCGTGGCGCCGAGCGGATGGCCCTTGGACAGCAGGCCGCCCGAAGGATTGGTTACCACGCGCCCGCCGTAGGTGTTGTCGCCCTCGACGATGAAGCGCTCGGCCGTGCCCTCGGGCGTGAGGCCCAGCGCCTCGTAGGTGATGAGCTCGTTGGCGGTGAAGCAGTCGTGCAGCTCCACCACGTCGAGTTCCTCGGGGCCGATGCCGGCGTCTTCGTACACCTGGCGGGCGGCGGCGGCGGTCATGTCGTAGCCGACCAGCTTGCGCATGTCCTTGCTCTCGAAGGTGGAAGGCGTATCGGTGGTCATGGCCTGCGCGGCGATCACCACGCGCATGTCGAGGCCGTGCTTCTCTGCGAACTCGGCCGAGCAGACGATGGCCGCGGCCGCGCCGCAGGTGGGCGGGCAGCACTGGAAGCGCGTGAGCGGATCGAACACCAGCGGCGAGGCCATCACCTCGTCGAGCGTCAGCGTCTGGCGGAACACCGCGAGCGGGTTGCGCGCCGCATGCTGGCGCGCCTTCACCGAGATGCGGCCGAAGGTATCGCGCCGGATGCCGTGCTGCGCCATGTAGTCGCGGCCGGCGCCGCCGAAGAACTGCGCGGCGCGCGGCGCTTCGGGCACGTAGCCCTGCTTTTCGGCCATGGTCTCGGCGAAGCGCGCCATCGGCGAGGGGCGGTCGTCGTAGGCGCCCTTGAGCGCGCCGGGCTGCATCTGCTCAAAGCCGAGCGCGATCGCGCATTCGACCATGCCGCTCTCGACCGCCTGGCGCGCGAGGAACAGCGCGCTGGAGCCGGTGGAGCAGTTGTTGTTGAGGTTGAACACCGGAATGCCGCTCAGGCCGACGCCGTAGATGGCGGCCTGCCCCGCGGTGGAGTCGCCGTAGACATAGCCGACATAGGCCTGCTGCACCAGTGAATAGTCGACGCCGGCGTCGTCGAGCGCAAGCCTGGCGGCGCGCGCACCCATCACGGTGTAGGGGTCGCTGGCGCCGGGCTTGGTGAAGGGGATCATGCCCACGCCGACCACATGGACGGGGCGCTGCATACGTGTCATGGAAACTCCTGGATGAGACGCGGTGACGATGGATGAAGTCTCCGCCGCTGCGCGGGCTTCAACAATCGCGGATCGGCCCAAAACGATTGGCCGAAACGCTCAAGCCGGGTCGCGGTAGCGGAAGGTACCCATCGCACGCGCCGCCACCTCGCCGCTGGCATCGGTGACGGTGGCCTCGCAAAAGCACACCGAACGCCCGCCGCCCGTGGCGCGCCCCTGCGCCTGCAGCAGCCCGCCCGCGGGCCGCATGAAGGCGATGTGCATGTCGACCGTGACGACCTCGCGTGCATAGCCCACGCGCGAGAGCGCGGCATGCGCCATCGCGCTGTCGAGCAGGGTCATCAGCACGCCGCCGTGGCCGCTCGCGTGGTTGTTCAGCAGTTCGGGGCGCAGCACCACCGACACCAGCGATTCGCCGCCCTCCGCATGCTCGAGCCTGAGCCCGAGGTGCTCGGAAAAGGGCACGTGGCGCTGCGGTCCGCTGCGCGGCCGGCCGTCGCCTTCCTGCGGCGCGCTCGCAAGGTGCAGGCTCATGGCGCGGACCCCCGCTTCGACGCGGCCGCTGCCGCCGTGAAATCGCGCGGCCCGGTCAGCGCCAGGCCGCCGTCCACGGGAATGACGGCGCCCGTGATGTAGGAGCCCCAGTCGCTCGCGAGCATCATCGCCATGCGGCTGATGTCCTCGATGCGGCCCAGGCGCTTGAGCGGCACGCGATCGGCCATCGCGGCCATGGTGCCTTCGGTGGGCGCGAGCCGCTTCAGGCCCTCGGTGTCGGCGATCGGCCCGGGCACGATGGAGTTGATGCGGATGCCCTGCGGGCCCCACTCGAGCGCGAGCACCTGCGTCAGCATGTCGACACCCGCCTTGGCCGCGCACACATGGGCCTGGAAGGGCGTGGGCGTGAAGGCCTGGCCGGCCGAGATCTGGATCACRCAGGCGCCGGGCCGGCGCAGGTGCGCATGCGCGAGCCGCGCGACGTTGAAGCTGCCCAGCAGGTCGATGTCGACCACCGTCTTGAAGGCATTGGGCGACATGTCGAGCGCGCTCGCAAGAAAGTTGCCCGCGGCGCCCGAGACCAGCACGTCGATGGGGCCGAAGCGCTCGGCGCCCTGCGCGAAGGCGCGTTCCAGCGCCTCGGGCTGGCGCACGTCGGCCGCAATGCCCAGGGCCTGCGTGCCGAGCGCCTCGAGCTGCTGCGCCGCCGCGGCCACCTTGTCGGCCGAGCGGCTGAGCACCGTGAGGCGCGCACCGGCGCGCGCAAAAGCCTGCGCGATGCCGAAGTTGATGCCGCTGGAGCCGCCGGCCACGGCCACGTGGCGGCCCGAGAAATCGAAGGCGGAAAAATCCATGGGGTTCATCGCTGTGTTCACTCCGGCTTGAAGCCGATCTCGGCCAGCATCTTGCGTTCGCGCTCGAACTGCGCACGGGCGTAGCCGGCATAGCCCTCGCCGGTCATCAGCTTGGGCTGCATGTCGAACAGATCCAGCTGCTGGAGGTAGGCCGGGTCCGCCGCGGCCTTGCTGAAGGCCGTGTGCAGCCTGGCGGCAATCTTCGGATCAAGGTTCTTCGGCGCGACCAGGCCCACCGGCGACTCGATCACCATGTCGTGGCCCAGCTCCTTGACGGTCGGCGCGTCGTAGCGCTTCAGGCGCTCGGCGGTGAAGGTGGCGAGCAGGCGCACCTTGCCGCCCTGCACCTGGGGCCCGAAGCCGGGATCGCCGTAGACGTCGAGGTGGCGGCCGATCACCGCCTGGAAGGCCTCGCTGCCGCCCTTGTAGGGCACCAGGTTGAAGGAGGTGCCCGCCTGCCTGGCGAGCCGCTCGGCGTAGATGCGGTTGATGCTGATCGCGCCGACGTTGCCCCAGCTGACGGCGCCGGGGCGCTTCCTGGCGTCGGCCAGCAGCTCGGGCAGCGTCTTCCAAGGCGCATCGGCGGCCACCACGATGCCGGTGGCGAGGCCGGCCAGCCCGATCAGGTAGCTGAAGTCCTTGAGCGGATCCCAGCTCACCTTCTGCACCAGCGGTGCGCGGATCACCGAGTTGTGCATGACCGCGATGGTGTAGCCGTCGGCTTCGTTCATGGTCGCCAGCGATGCGGTGCCGGTGACGCCGCCGGCGCCCGGCTTGTGCATCAGCACGATGGGCTGGCCCAGGTCCCTGGAGGCGGCCTCGGCCAGCGTGCGGAAGATCGGGTCGAAGGAGCCGCCCGGCGGAAATGGCAGCACGAGCAGGATCGGCTTGCTCGGATACGGCTCGGCGGCCAAGGCCGGGGCGGCCGCGCCGGCGCCGAGGGCGATCAGTGCGCCCAGCGCGGCGCGCCGGCTGAGCGGGCGGAAGCTGCGGTTCATGGTGTCGTGTCTCCTGTCGTTTGAAATTGGCGGCGGCGCATGCGGCTCAGGCGGCCTGCGGCAGCGGCAGGTAGCGGAAGGACCCTTGCGCTTGCGCGACCAGGCGGCCGGCCTCGTCGCTGACCGTGGCGCGGCACCAGGCCACGCTGGCGTCGTGCTGCACCACTTCGCCGTCGGCCGTGAGACGGCCGCGGCCCGGCGCGTGGAAGCTGGTGTTGAGGTTGAGCGTGACGGCGGTGCGCGCAAAGCCGAACAGCGACACCGCCGCGCTCGCCATCGCCACGTCGAGCAACGTGACCAGCACACCGCCGTGCACGGCGCCGATGACGTTGCCGAGCTCGGGCCGCGCATCGATGACGAGGCGCGCGCGGCCGCCTTCGGAGAACTCGCGGCGCGCCTCCAGCAGCCGCATGAACGGCACCTGGCCGAACAGGTGGCGGTGGTCCGCACCGGTGACGGGTTGCATCACGCCTGCAGCCGCTCGCGCAGCACGTTCTTCAGCACCTTGCCCGCGGCCGACAGCGGCAGCTCGCGCAGGAAGCTGATGCCCCGCGGGCACTTGTAGCCGGCCAGGCGCTCGCGGCACCAGGCGCGCAGTTCATCGGCATCGGCGCGCGCATCGTCGGCCAGCACGACCGCCGCATGCACCGCCTCGCCCCAGCGCGCATCGGGCACGCCGATGACCGCCGCCTGCCGCACCTGCGGATGGCTGCGCAGTGCGGCCTCCACCTCGGCGCAGTAGACGTTCTCGCCGCCGCTGATGATCATGTCCTTCAGGCGGTCGACGATGAACAGGTGGCCGTCGGGCAGCATGCGGCCCGCATCGCCGGTGCGCAGCCAGCCGTCTCGCAGCGCGGCGGCCGTGGCCTCGGGGTTGCGCCAGTAGCCCTGCATCACCATCGGCCCGCGCGCCAGCACTTCGCCGACTTCACCGCGCGGCAGTTCGCGGCCGCTCTCGTCCGCGATGATGATCTCGGCGCCCAGGCCGGCGCGGCCGACCGAGTTCAGCCGGCCGAGCGCGCGCGCTTCCGCCCGGTGGTTCGACGGCAGGTTGATGCACACGGCGCCCGCGGTTTCGGTGAGGCCGTAGGCCTGGAAGAACTCGGCATGCGGCCAGGCTTCCAGCGCGCGGTCGAGCAGGTCGGGCGGCATCGGCGCCGCACCGAAGGCGATGCGCGTGAGGCTGCGCACGCGCCCGGGCGTGAACGCCGCGTCGTCGAGCAGCGATTGCAGCATGCTCGGCACCACGACGATGTCGCCGATGCGATGCTCCTCGATGGCGTCGATGACCGCAGCGGGGCGGAACTGCGCCATCGTCACGCAGCCGCCGCCGACGATCAGCTGGCCCACCAGGCGGCCGAGCCCGGCGACGTGGAACAGCGGCGCCACCAGCAGCGAGACGGAATCGGGCGCATTGTTGAGTTCGGCGCCGCGCGTCATCGATGCGGTCCAGAAATTGGCGTGGCTCAGCATCACGCCCTTGGAGCGGCCGGTGGTGCCGCCGGTGTAGAGGATGGCGGCGAGCGCGTCGCCGCCGGTGCGCGAGTCGGGCAAGGGTTCCAGCGCCGCGCCTTCTTCTTCGAGCGCATCCAGCTGTGCAAGTGCGGGTGCATCGGCCGGCGTCAGCGCCCGCAGGCTTTCGTGCACGAGCAGCAAGGAGGCTTGGCTGTCCTGCAGCGCATGTGCGAGCTCCGGCGTGCTCCAGCGGATGTTCAAGGGACAGGCGACGGCGCCGAGCCACCAGCACGCGAGGATGGCCCGCACCAGCTGGTCGCTGTTGGGCGCGAGCAGCGCCACGCGGTCGCCGCGCGCAATGCCGCGCCGGGCCAGCGCGGCCGCCTGCCGCGCGATGCCGTCCGCCATCTGCGCATGCGTCTGGCGGCGCACGCCGGCGTCGCCCACGTGGGTGAGCGCCGCCATGCCGGGGTTGCGTTGGAGCGCGCGATGCAGGCCTTGGGTCAGGTACACGATGGAGCCACCGACGGGTAACGAAGATGCGGCACAGCTTAGGCCGCACCGCGCACCGCACCCATGGCGGGAAGCGCCAAAGGGCTTGGCGAAACCGCTCAGCGTTCCGGGCCGTGCGTCAGCCGGTATTCGCCGGGCGCCACGCCGGTCCACTGCTTGAAGGCGCGGTGGAAGGTGCTGGCTTCCGAGAAGCCCACGCGGTTGGCGATGTCCAGCAGCGGCAGCGGCGTGTGCAGCAGGTAGTCGATGGCGRSGTCGCGCCGCAGCTCGTCCTTGAKCTGCTGGAAGCCGCGGCCTTCGTCGCGCAGGCGACGGCGCAGCGTCTGCGGCGTCACCGCGAGCGCCTCGCCCACTTCCTCCAGCGACGGCAGCTCGCTGCCCAGGCCCTTGCGCAGCAACCGGCGGATGCGCTCTGTGAGGCTGCTGGTGTCGCGGTACTTCACGATCAGGTTGGCCGGCGAACCCGCGAGGAATTCGCGCAGGCTCTGCGGCGACTGCACCACCGGCAGGTCGAGCCAGCGCGCCTCGAACGACATGCCCACATGCGCCTGGCCGTAACGGATCGGCACCTGGTAGACGCGCGAGGTCTCGGTGTTGGTCTGCTCGGCCGTGTAGTCGACCTCGAGCAGCGGAATGCGGCGCGCCACCAGCCAGGAGGAGGCGTTGAAGGCGAACAGCATGAAGGCCTTCACCGCATAGTCGAGCCGCGCATCGGAAGCGCGCCGCAGCACGAACTGCACATGCGCGCTGCTGCCCTGCACCGCAAGGCGCGGCACGAAGTCGTGCAGCAGCAGGTGGTACGAAGCGAAGCCTTCGCGCAGGGCCTCGCCGAGCGTGGCGCAGCGCACCAGCTGGCGCATGCACTGGCCGAAGCTGCCGGGCGGCAGCGGGCCGCTCAAGAGGCCCCAGATCTCGTCGCGCAGCTCGCGACGCAGCGCGCGGATCAGCAGCGCGTACTGGCGCTGCGAGATGCGCGCGAGCGGCGATTCCAGCAGCGACGGCGCGATGCCCGCGCGGACCAGCACGCGCGCCGCATCGACGCCGCGGTGGCGCGCGCCCATCAGGATGCTGTGCACTTGCTGGATGGCAACGGTGTGGTGGGTGAGCGTCATCGGTGGCGGCCGTTGCTGCAACTCGGCCGGTGGGATTGTAGGCAGCGCCCCGGGAGGCAGTGCCTCAATCGATGGCGCCGGCGGCCCGCAGCGCGGCCACGGCCGATGCATCGAGCCCGGCCTGCCGCAGGATCTCGTCGGTGTGCTCGCCGGCGCGCGGGGCGGCGCGGGGAACAGACGGCTCGAAGCCGGTCATCTTGATCGGGCAGCCGAGCTGCGGCGGCGCGGCGTCATCGGTCGCAACGCGCATGCCGCGCGCGCGGAAATGCGGATGCGCCAGCGTCTCGTCGATGCGCAGCACCGGCGTCACGCAGCCCGTGCCGTCGTGGAACAGGCCGCGCCAGTGCGCGAGCGGCCGCGCGCCGAAGATCGCGGCCAGCTCCGCGCGCAGGCGCTCCTCGGTGGCGGCATCGCCGCTGCGGTGCAGCGGTGCGAGGTCGGGGCGCTCGAGCAGGCGGCACAGGTCGTGCCAGAACTTGGGCTCCAGCGCACCCACCGCCAGCTGCCGGCCGTCGGCCGTGCGGTAGTAGCCGTAGCAGGCGAGCGCGCCCGTCAGCGCGCTGTGGCCGATGCGCGGCACGCTGCCGTGCTGGTGCAGGCCGGCCAGCGGCAGCACCGCATGGGCCAGCACGCCGTCGGCCATCGCGATGTCGACATGCCGCCCGCGTCCGCTGCGCGCGGCATCGAACAGCGCGGCCAGGATCCCGGCCACCGCGGTCATGGTGCCACCCAGCAGATCGGCCACGGGCAGGTTCGACAGGGCCGGTCCCGCGGCATTGCCGACCTGGTCGGCCACGCCGGCAAGCGCCGCGTAGTTCAGGTCGTGCCCGGGCGTGTCGCTGAGCGGCCCGGTCTGGCCGAAGCCGCTGATGCTGCAGTAGACGATGCGCGGGTTCGCGGCCGCCACCGCTTCATAGCCGACGCCCAGCCGCTGCATCACGCCGGGCCGGAAGCCCTCCACCAGCACGTCGGCCTCGCGGCACAGGCGCAGCAGCGTGGCCACGCCCTGCGCGTGCTTCAGGTCGATGCGGATCGCGCGCTTGTTGCGGTTGACGAGCGCACGCACGCTGGGGCTCGCGTAATCGCCGGCGCCGGTGTCTTCGATCTTGATCACGTCGGCGCCGAGGTCGGCCAGGTGCATGGCACCGAGCGGACCGGGCAGCAGGCGGGTCAGGTCGAGCACGCGCACGCCGGCGAGCGGCGCGCCTTTGGCTGCGCCGGCGATGGGTTCGGGGGAAGAGGTCATGTGGGCTGCAATCTAGGCGGCGCGGGGCGGCGCGGCAATGGCGGCACCGCTCCGGGCGATTGGCGAAAAGCGTCAGGGGGCGCCATGGCGCGGCTTGTTGCCGGCGTATGCTTCGGGATGCGGAGGTTTCAGATGCTCCCCATGGTCATTGCGCTCATAGCGACCGTCGTCCTGCTCGTCTGGATGGGATTCTTCATGATGGGCTCGCTGCCACTGCTGGTGCTCAAGCACGACACACCGCTGGACTCGCGCTTCATCCGGGGCCTTTTCAACGTCTACTACGTTGCCGTGATGCTGACGGCGAGCGCGGCAGCACTCAGCTACACGTGGGCCGGCAAACCCGCTTTCGCCCTGGGCATGGCTCTCATCGCAGCCTGGGCATTCGCGCTGCGCCGCTGGATCATCATCCCGCGCATGGACATGCTGCGGCACACGATACCGGCCGCTGACACTTCGATCTTCCGGTTCCGCCGGCTGCACGTCGCCGGGATGATGCTCAACGTGGCGCAATTGGCCACGGTGGCCTGGGCCCTGACGCGGTTGGGTCTTTGAACCGGCCGCGCCAACCTGCGCGCAGGAGCTGCAGCGCAGCGGCTGGTGTTACGATGCCGGCATCGGGAAAACAGCCTCCCGTTCTGCAAAGTCAGACGGTGTCCCGTCCAAGCGCTGGTGACTCACAACGGAGCCTTCCGTGGACACCGCCTTGCCTGACGCACCTCCTGCGCTTCCTGCGCCCTCCCAGCCTGTTTCCTTCGCCGAAGCGCTTCGCTTCTGGCTCAAGCTCGGCTTCATCAGCTTCGGCGGGCCCGCCGGACAGATCGCGATCATGCATGCCGAGCTGGTCGAGCGCCGGCGCTGGATCAGCGAAAAGCGCTTCCTGCATGCGCTGAACTTCTGCATGCTGCTGCCCGGGCCCGAGGCGCAGCAGCTGGCCACCTACATCGGCTGGCTCATGCACCGCACCCGCGGCGGCATCGTGGCGGGCGCACTGTTCGTGCTGCCTTCGCTGTTCATCCTGATCGCGCTGTCGTGGATCTACCTGCGCTTCGGCAACGTGCCGGTGGTGGCCGGCATCTTCTACGGCATCAAGCCGGCGGTCACCGCACTGGTGCTGCACGCGGCGCATCGCATCGGCAGCCGCGCATTGAAGAACCGGTGGATGTGGGGCATTGCCGCGGCCGCCTTCGTGGCCATCTTCGCTTTCGACACGCCATTCCCCGCGATCGTGCTGGCCGCCGGGCTGGTCGGCCACTTCGGCGCGCGATGGGCGCCCGGCGTGTTTGCGCCGGGCGGCGGCCACGGCAGCGCCGCGCAGAGCTACGGCCCGGCACTCATCGACGACGACACGCCCACGCCGCCGCATGCGCGCTTCTCGCGCTCGCGCCTGGCCGGGATCCTTGCGGCCGGGCTCGGCCTGTGGCTGCTGGCGATGGGCATGCTTGTCGCCACGCAGGGGCTGCACGGCACGCTCACGCAGATGGGCTGGTTCTTCACCAAGGCGGCGCTCCTGACCTTCGGCGGCGCCTATGCCGTGCTTCCCTACGTCTACCAGGGTGCGGTCGAGCAATACCACTGGCTCTCCGGCGCGCAGATGATCGACGGGCTGGCGCTGGGTGAGACGACGCCGGGCCCGCTGATCATGGTGGTGGCTTTCGTCGGCTTCGTCGGCGGATGGCTGAAGC
>NZ_JBFTPJ010000032.1:0-14045 GCF_056398445.1 Variovorax sp. 01T439_2 | reverse complement strand
GCGATAGCCCACGCCCTGCACCAGGCCGCGGACGACGAGATGGCGGGTGACGGCGGATGGATTCATGGCATGGGCAGCATCAGTACGACTTGGGCAGGCCGAGCGCCTTTTCCGCGATGAAGTTCAGGATCATCTGCGGACTGACCGGCGCAATGCGCGGAATGTAGCTCTCGCGCAGCAGCCGCTCGACATGGTATTCCTTCGCATAGCCCATGCCGCCCAGCGTGAGAACCGCGTTCTGGCAGGCGTCGTGCGCCGCCTCGGCCGCGAGGTACTTGGCGGCGTTGGCCTCGATGCCGCAGGGCTCGCCCGCGTCGTACAGCGTGGCGGCCTTGAACACCATCAGGTCGGCCGCCTCCAGGTTGGCCCAGGCGCGCGCGAGCGGATGCGCCACGCCCTGGTTCTGGCCGATCGGCCGGCCGAACACGACGCGCTCCTGCGCGTACTGCGCGGCGATGCGCAGCGCGGCGCGGCCGATKCCGATGGCTTCGGCCGCAATCAATATKCGCTCGGGGTTGAGCCCGTGCAGGATGTATTCGAAGCCGCGCCCCTCCTCGCCGATGCGGTCTTCCTCCGGCACTTCGAGCCCGTCGATGAAGAGCATGTTCGAGTCCACCGCCGCGCGGCCGAGCTTGTGGATCTCGCGCACCTCGACCTTGGCGCGGTCCAGCGGCGTGTAGAACAGCGTGAGCCCCTGCGTGGGCTTCTTCACCTGATCGAGCGGCGTGGTGCGCGTGAGGATCAGCATGCGGTCGGCCACCTGCGCGGTCGATATCCATATCTTGCGGCCGTGCAGCAGGTAGCTGCCGTTCGGCTGGCGCACCGCCTGCGTCTTGAGGCGGGTGGTGTCGAGCCCCGCGTCGGGCTCGGTCACGGCGAAGCAGGCCTTCTCGGTGCCCGCGATCAGCGGCGGCAGGAAACGCTGGCGCTGTGCCTCGCTGCCGAACACCACCACCGGGTTGAGCCCGAAGATGTTCATGTGCACCGACGAAGCGCCCGACATGCCCGCGCCCGACGCGCTGATGGCGCGCATCATCAGCGCCGCCTCGGTGATGCCCAGGCCCGCGCCGCCCTGCGCCTCGGGCATCGCGATGCCGAGCCAGCCGCTGTCGGCCACGGCGCGGTGGAACTCGTGCGGGAACGCGGCGCGGTCGTCGTGGTCGCGCCAGTAGTCGGCGGGAAAGTCTTCGCACAGCCGCTCGATGGCGRCCACCAGCGAGCGCTGGTCTTCATTGAGGGAGAAGTTCATTCGTCGTTGTCCTTGGGTGGAGCCGGCTGCAGCGTGACGCCGCGCGCGAGCAGGTGGTCGATGGCTTCATCGCCATAGCCCGCTTCGCGCAGCAGCTCGACGCTCTGCTCGCCGATGCGCGGCGCCATGCGGCGGATGCCCGCGGGCGTGGCGCTGTAGCGTCCGACCGGCGCGAGCGTGCGGATGCGGCCTTCGCTCGGGTGGTCGAACTCGGGAAAGAAATCGACCGCGCGCAGGTGCGGATCGTCGATCAGGCTCTCGGTGCTGTGCAGGCGCGCGACCGGAATGTCGGCCGCTTCCAGCAGCGCCATCCATTCGTCGCTGCCGCGCGTGGCCATCACCTCGGCCACGAACGCATAGACCGCGCCGATGTTCGCGGCGCGCGCCGTGTGCGTGCCGAACATCGGCGAGGCGCGCAGCTCGGGCCGGCCGATCAGATCGAAGAAGGCCTGCCAGTGCTTGTCGTTGTAGATCAGCACGCTGAGGTAGCCGTCGGCCGTGGCGTAGGGCTTGCGGTGCGCAGCGAGCAGGCGTGCATAGCCGGTGGGACCGAGCGGCGGCTCGAAGCTGTGGCCGCCCAGGTGGTCGCCCATCACGAACTGCGAGAGCGCCTCGAACATCGGCACCTCCACCGCCTGGCCTTTGCCCGTGCGCTGCGCGTGCAGCACGGCCGCGAGCAGCGCGATGGCCGCCTGCAGCCCCACGGCGCGGTCGGCCAGCGTGACGGGCGCATAGCGCGGCGCACCGCCGCTTTGCTGCGCGAACAGCGAGGCGACGCCGGCCGCGCCCTGGATCAGGTCGTCGTAGGCGGGCTTGCCGGCATAGGGGCCCTCTTCGCCATAGCCGAAGGCGCCGAGATAGACGATCTTCGGATTGGCCGCGGCCACGGCCTCGTAGCCGAGCCCGAGCCGCGCCATCGCCTGCGGGCGCGTGTTGTAGATCAGCGCATCGCAGCCCGCCGCGAGCCTGAGGCACGCCTCGCGGCCTTCGGGCTGCTTGAGGTCGAGCACGATCGAGCGCTTGTTGCGGTTCAGGTGCAGCGCCATCGCGCCCATGCCGGCATGGCGCATCGGGCCGACCGCGCGCAGGTTGTCGCCTGACGGTGGTTCGACCTTGATGACGTCGGCGCCGAGGTCGCCGAGCGTCTGCGTGGCGTAGGGACCCATCACCACGGCCGTGAGGTCGAGGATGCGGATGCCTTGAAGTGGTCCGGTGGCATTCATGTCTTTGCTCCTTCCCCTTCCGGGGGAAGGTTGGGATGGGGGCAGGCAGAGCGCCCGATGGAGGCGCCGCTGGCCCCCACCCCTGCCCTCCCCCGGGAGGGGAGGGAGGAATTCAAATTCAACAGCACGCTCATTCGGGCTGGATGCCGGCAGCCTGGATCAGCTTCTTCCACTTGGCCAGTTCCGAAACGGTGAACGCCCCGAGTTCTTCCGGCGTGCTGCCGAAGGCATCGAAGCCCAGCTTCGCCACGCGCTCGCGGAAGGCCGTGCCGTTCGCCATCTCCGACAGCACCTTGTTGAGCTTCAGCACCACATCGCGCGGCGTGCCGGCCGGCGCGAACACGCCGTTCCACGAGGTGATGTCGAAGCCCTTGAGCTCGGGCGTCTCGGCCAGCGGCGGCAGTTCCGGAAACAGCTTGGTGCGCTCCTGCGTGGTCACGGCAATCGCGCGCATCTTGCCGGCCTTCACCGTGGCGAGCCCCGCGGCCAGGTCGACCACCATCATCGACACCTGCCCGCCGATCAGGTCGGCAATGGCGGGCGGCGTGCTCTTGTAGGGCACGTGCAGCATCGGCACGCCGCTCATGCGCGAGAGCGTGGCGCCGCTCACGATGCCGGTGCTGTTGCCGCTCGCATAGGTCAGCTTGCCCGGGTGCGCGCGGCCCCAGGCCAGCAGCTCGGCCACGCTCTTCACCGGCAGCTCGTTGTTGACCACCAGCATGAACGGCAGGTTGCCCATGCGGCCCACGGGCGCGAAGTCCTTCACCGGGTCGTAGGGCAGCGACTTCATCAGGCTCGGATTGGCCGAGTGCGTGGTGTTGGTGGTCATGAAGAGCGTGTAGCCGTCGGGCGGCGCCTTGGCCACGAACTCGGCGGCAATCACGCCGTTGGCGCCCGCGCGGTTGTCGACGATGACCGAGGCCTTGAGCGCCTCGCCCAGCATCTGCGCCGTGATGCGCGCCACCGCGTCGGTGCCGCTGCCGGCCGCGAAGGGCACGATCAGCTTGATCGGCTGCTTCGGGTAGCCCTCCTGCGCAAAGGCCCAGGGCGCCGCGCCGGCCAGGCCCGCGGCGGCGCCGATGGAAATGAAACGGCGGCGGCTTGCCACCGCGACCGTGGTTGTCGCGTTCTTCATCGTCTGCATGGTTCTTGTCTCCGGGGGTTGTCGTTCAGGGCCGGATCACGCGCTCCGGCGATTCCTCGTACGGCGGGCTGTAGATGACCAGCACGCGCACCGGCTCGTCGCTCACCACCGTGAAGGTGTGCATCGCATCGGCCGGAAAAAAGCAGCTGTCGCCCGGGTGCAGCTCCTGCCGCTGGCCGCCCACCTCGGCGACCGCGCGGCCTTCGAGCATGTAGCAGACCTGCTCGATGCCCGGGTGCGCATGGGGCAGCGCGCCCTTGCCCTTCTGGATATGGCCGACCAGCACCTCGAGCTGCTTCGCGCCCACGGTCTCGGGGCCGATCAGCCGCTTGTTGAGCGTGCCGGTGTGGTTGGCCGGGTGGTAGCCGGCGATGTCGCTTTCGCGGACGAAGTAGCGTGGGGAGGTCATTGTTTCGATCAGCCTTTGTGTTCGATGGCCAGGCAGGCGGAGCGCAGCATGGCGGCCACCTCGTCGATGCGCGGCTCGAGCCGGTAGCGCGGGCCCGCCACCGAAATGGCATAGGCCTCGCCGCCGATGCGCAACGGCCATGCAAGGCCGACGAGGTCGGGGATGCTTTCGCCGAGGTTGCCGTACCAGCCGCGCGCGGGCGAGCGTTCGAGCTCCTGCTCGATGGCCTCGGGCGTGGTCAGCGTGGCGTCGGTCAGCGGCGCCAGCGGCGTGGCGGCCAGCAGCTTGCGGCGCGCCTCGGGCGCGAGCGTGGAGAGCAGCGCGCGGCCCATCGAATTGGCGTAGGCCGGGCGCGTCTCGCCTGCTTCGGCCGAATAGCGGATGCTCTGCGGCGCGCTCAGCACTTCCAGGTAGACGACCGTGTTCGGGTCGCGGAACTTGCCGAATAGCACGGTTTCGCGTGCGCCGTCGCGCAGCTCTTCGAGCGCGGGCCGCACGCGGTCGAGCACCGGGTCGTGCGCCGCAATGACCTGCGCCATGGCCAGCAGCCGGCCGGTCGGGTAGTAGCCCTGACGGCGGCCGGTCTCGTACATGTAGCCCTGCTCTTCGAGCGTGCGGATCAGCCCGAGGCAGCTGGACACCGGCATCTCGAGCAGGCGCGCCATCTCGGACAGCGCCAGCGGCTGCTTCTCCCGGGCAAAGAGCTCGACGATCTCGATCACGCGAAACGCTGTTTTCACAACCATGAAGAAATTTTCGCGTATGTGAAAAACAAAAGCCTCAGGGTTTGCCCCTGGCTGCGCCTCCTTTCAGCGTAGTCGCCGGTAACGCATGCCGTCGTCAGTAGCCCCGGACCGGATCGACCACGCCGCTGACCGGCAGGCCTTGCTCCATCGCGCGGATCTTTCCGGCGATCTGCGCGATGGACTCCTCGCGCAGCGTGCGCGCCGAGCCGTGCGGCGTGACGGTGATCTTCGGGTGGCGCCAGAAGGCGTGGTCGGCGGGCAGCGGCTCGACCTGGAACACGTCGAGCGTGGCGCCGGCCAGCTGGCCTGCATCGAGCATCGGGATCAGGTCGTCTTCCACCAGGTGCGCGCCGCGCGCGATGTTGATGAGATAGCCGCCCGGCCGCAGCTTGCCGAGCGTCTCGCGGTTGAGGATGCCGCGCGTGGCCTCGGTCAGCGGCAGCAGGTTGACCAGCACGCGCGTGGACGACAGGAATTCGCCGAACTGCGCCTCGCCGCTGCACACCTGCACGCCCTCGATGGCTTTTGGCGAACGGCTCCAGCCCAGCACCGGAAACTCGAACTGCGCGACTGCCCTGGCCACGCGCTCGCCAAGCACGCCCAGCCCCATGATGCCGACCGGAAAATCGCGCCGAAGCTTCGGCTTGCGGTAGCTCCAGCGGCCTTCTCGCGCATCGGCCTCGTAGACATCGAACTCGCGGAAGTGCCGGATCAGCGTGTGGCACACGTACTCGGCCATCTGCACCGACATGCCGGCGTCGTCGAGCCGCACGATGCGCGTCTGCGGCGGGACTTTCAGCTTGAGCAGCGCATCGACGCCCGCGCCGATGTTGAACAGGCCGCGCAGCCCGGGCTGCTCGTCGAGCAGCTGCTGGGGCGGCGCCCACACCACCGCGTGGTCGGCCTGGGCGGCACCCGGCTTCCAGGTCTCGATCTGCGCATCGGGCAGCTCGGCCCGGAGGCCTTCGATCCAGGGTTCGGGGCGGTTGTCGGTCAGTGAAACGATGATTTTCATGAGCCGGATCTTAGGGGCCCCGGCCCACGTACCGGATCGGCAGCTTGTACCGCCGGAGGCCTTCTTCTATGCTCGTGCGCGACCATCCAGAACATCGACACACCCGGAGACCCCAGCATGATCAAAGTCAGCGTGATGTACCCCTACACCGAAGGCGCGCGGTTCGACCACGCCTACTACCGCGACAAGCACATGCCCCTCCTGAAGGCACGCATGGGCGATGCCTGCAGGTCCTACACCATCGACAAGGGACTGGCGGGCGGCGCGCCCGGCATGCCGCCGACCTACGTCGGCATGTGCCACGTGTTCTGCGACTCGGCCGACGCCTTCCAGGCGGCGTTCGGCCCGCATGCCAAGGAGATCCTGGGCGACATCAAGAACTACACCGACATCGCGCCGGTGRTGCAGATCAGCGAAGTGGTGGTGGGTTAAACCGCCGCCGCAGCCATCCGCAATAGCTCGTCGCCCTCGGCCACCTGCTCGCCGGGCGAGAACATCAGTTCTTCCACCGTGCCGTCGGCCGGCGCGGCAATGGTGTGCTCCATCTTCATGGCCTCCATGACGGCCAATGGCTGGCCTCGGCTGACCTTGTCGCCGGCCTTGACCGCGAAGGACACCACCTTGCCGGGCATCGGCGCGGTGAGCCGGCCGGCTTCGGCATGGGTGTCGCCGGCATGGGCCAGGCGGTCGATGGACGTGATCTTCGTGGCGCCCTTCGACGCGAACACATGGGCCGTGGCACCGTCCAGATGCACGTCCACGGTCTGCCGCATACCGGCAAACTCGACCTCGAACTCGCCCGTCGGGAACTGGCCCACGACCAGCGGGCCTTCAACGCCGCCGGCTTCGAGCCACAGGCTGCCGTCGCGCCTGTAGCTCAGCACGGCCGTCTGCTCGGCACCACGGAATTCGAAGTCGAAGTGGCGCCGGTACTCGCCATGCGAGCGCCAGCCGTCGCGCCGCTCGAACGGATAGTGCGCGCCCACCGGCCGCTCGGTGACCAGCGTGCGCGTGATGGCGGCGGCCGCGGCCAGCGGCAGGCCCAGCGCCTCGCGGTCGAACAGCACGGCGCGCTCGCGCTCGATCAGCGCGGTGTCGAGGTTGGCCTTGGCGAACGACTCGGTCGCGAGGATGCCACGCAGGAACTGCACGTTGGTCGACACGCCGACGATCTGCACCTGCGCCAGCGCCGCATCGAGCCGCGCCAGCGCCTCGTCGCGCGTGCTGCCGTGCACGATCAGCTTGGCGATCATCGAGTCGTAGAACGGAGAGATCTCGCCGCCCTCGCGCACGCCGTCGTCGATGCGCACGCGGCTGCGCTGGAAGGCCGTCGCCTGCGGCTTGCGGTAGACGCGCAAGCTGCCTGTCGCAGGCAGGAAGTTGTTGTCGGGATTCTCGGCGCAGATGCGCGCCTCGATCGCGTGGCCATGGATCTGCAGCTCCTGCTGCTTTGCGGGCAGCGCTTCGCCCGAGGCCACGCGCAGCTGCCATTCGACGAGGTCGAGGCCGGTGATCGCTTCGGTCACCGGATGCTCCACCTGCAGGCGGGTATTCATCTCCATGAAGAAGAAATTCATCTCGCCGCCTTCGCGCTGCTCGACGATGAATTCCACCGTGCCGGCGCCGACGTAGTTCACCGCACGCGCTGCCGCCACGGCCGCCTCGCCCATCTGCTTGCGCATCGCCTCGGTCATGCCGGGCGCGGGCGCCTCTTCCAGCACCTTCTGGTGGCGCCTCTGCACCGAGCAGTCGCGCTCGAACAGGTAGACGTAGTTGCCGTGCGTGTCGCCGAACACCTGGATCTCGATGTGGCGCGGGCGCTGCACGTACTTCTCGATCAGCACCGCGTCGTCGCCGAAGCTGTTGGTCGCCTCGCGCTGGCACGAGGCGAGCGCCGCCGCAAAGTCTTCGGCCCGGTCGACAGCGCGCATGCCCTTGCCGCCGCCGCCCGCGCTGGCCTTGATGAGCACGGGGTAGCCGATGCGGTCGGCCTCGCGTTGCAGCAGCTGCGGGTCCTGGTCGTGGCCGTGGTAGCCGGGCACCAGCGGCACGCCGGCCTTTTCCATCAGCTGCTTCGACTCGGCCTTCAGGCCCATCGCCTTGATGGCCGAAGGCGGCGGGCCGATGAAGACCAGGCCCGCGTCGGCGCAGGCCTGTGCGAACTCCTCGTTCTCGCTCAGGAAGCCGTAGCCGGGATGCACGGCTTCGGCGCCCGTGGCCTTGGCGGCCTCGAGGATCTTTTCCCAGCGCAGGTAGCTGTCTTTCGGTGCGCTGCCGCCGAGGTGCACCGATTCGTCGCAGGCGCGCACGTGGTTGGCATGCGCGTCGGCATCGGAGTACACGGCCACGGTGCGGATCGCCATGCGGCGTGCGGTTGCGGCCACGCGGCAGGCGATCTCGCCTCGGTTGGCAATGAGGATCTTCTTAAACATTCGGAGTGTCTCCCGGAGGATTCTTTTTCAGTTGGAATGCAGGCGTGACGCCCGGATCGGGCCGCCCGCTGAAGATGCGGGCCACGCGAGTGAACAGCGCCTTGAGAAAGCGCCAGCTCTTGCGGATGAGCCAGACGCTGAGCACCAGCACCAGGACGAACAGCACCAGGAAGACCAGCGGATGCGCCACCGCGAGCCACAGCCCGGTTGGCACCATCGTGTCCTCGACCAGCGACGCGCCCACGTTCGAGAACGGCTCGGGCGATGTGTTGATGGCCGCGCGCGTCGTGGCCTTGGCCGCATGCGCGGTGGCCGCGAAGCCGCCGCCCACGAGCGCGGCCACGATGGCCATCGCGCCATGGTCGGCACCGAACACGCTGGCCGCGAGCGCCGCGCCGGCGGGAATGCGGATGGCCGTGTGCACCACGTCCCACAGCGAATCGAGGCCCGGGATCTTGTCGGCGAAGAATTCGATGAAGACCATGAAGCCGCTGGCCGCGATGACCACCGGATGCGCCAGCAGCTGCAGCCCGCTGGGCAGCGGCACCCAGCCGAAGTAGCCGGCCAGCCCGGTCAGCAGCACGACCAGGTACAGCCGCACGCCGCTGGCCCAGCCGATGGCCGCGGCCAGTGCGAGCAGCTGGGGCATGTCGAGCGCATTCATCGCCTGGCGCTCAGTGGCCCAGCCAGGACGGCTTGCGTTTCTGCAGGAAGGCCTGCACGCCCTCGCGGCCTTCGTCGCTGGCGCGGATGTCGGCAATGCCTTCGACGGTCTTGGCGATCAGCGCGTCGTCGATCTCGCGGCCGTCCACGTCGGCGATCAGTTGCTTGCAGGCACGCACGGCGGCGGGGCTGGCGCCGGTGAGCGCCTTCAGGAGCTCGTCGACCTTGGCATCGAGCGCATCGGCCGCGACCACTTCATGCACGAAGCCGATGCGGTGCGCCTCGGCCGCGGTGAAGCGCTCGGCCGTGAGAAAGTAGCGCTGCGATGCGCGCGTGCCCATGGCGCGCAGCACGTACGGGCTGATGGTCGCGGGCACGAGGCCGATCTTGACTTCGCTGAGGCAATACCACGCGGTATCCACGCTCACGGCCATGTCGCAGGCCGCGACCAGGCCCATGCCGCCCGCATACACATCGCCCTGCACGCGCGCGATGGTGGGCTTGGGGCACTCGGCAATGGTGCGCAGCATGGTGGCCAGCTTGCCCGCGTCGGCGATGTTCTCGTCGCGCGTGTAGTCGGCCATGCGGCGCATCCAGTTGAGGTTGGCGCCCGCGCAGAAGGCCGGGCCGTTGGCGCCGAGCACGATGGCTTTGACCTGCGGCGCGGCGCCGGCGTCGGTGAAGGCTTGCGTGAGCTCGGCGATGACCACGTCGTCGAAAGCGTTGCGTGCGTCGGGCTGGTCTAGCCAGATGCGCGCTGCTGTGTCCTGGATTTCTAGTTTCAGTTTGGTGAAGGTCATGTCGATGATCCGTGGCGCGGTGCATGAAATGGTTGCAGTTCGTTCGGGGCGTGTGCACAGGCCACCGGGTACTCCCCTCCGCGAATGTCCCCCGGGCTTCGCCCTCCTCCTTTATTTCGCTGCGGGGAGCACCCGATGCCCTGTGCACTGGGGCAAGCTCTGAGTGAACCGCTGATCAACGACCGGCGTGCATAACGCTCACGTCGATGGGGTGCCTTGCGCAGCGAAATCAAGGAGGAGGCCGCAGGCCGGGGGACATTCGCGGAGCAAGGTACCCCGTCGGCGGGAGCGCACCCCGGAACGCGATGCCTGTATCGACCCCAAGCGCAAGAAAGCTGTGCCACGGCTACATCCGGAAGATGCCGAATTTYGGCTCGGGAATCGGCGCATTGCGCGACGCAGCCAAACCGAGCGCCAGCACCCGCCGCGTGTCCGCCGGGTCGATGATCCCGTCG
The DNA here is from genome assembly GCF_056398445.1 of Variovorax sp. 01T439_2. Classification (NCBI taxonomy): domain Bacteria; kingdom Pseudomonadati; phylum Pseudomonadota; class Betaproteobacteria; order Burkholderiales; family Comamonadaceae; genus Variovorax; species Variovorax sp. 01T439_2. Next base: position 3,909 of record NZ_JBFTPJ010000032.1, on the reverse strand, counting down.
TCCCACAGCCGCGCCGTTGCGTAGTAGGGGTGGCCCTGGTCTTCGTACTGCTGGCGGATCGGCGCCTTGAAGGCCTCTTCCTCTTCCTTGCTCCAGCTGCCGCCCTTCAATTCGATGCCGTCGCGCTTCACCGTGGCCAGCACGCTCGCGGCCTGCTCGCCGCCCATCACGCTGATGCGCGCGTTGGGCCACATCCAGAGGAAGCGCGGGCTGTAGGCCCGGCCGCACATCCCGTAGTTGCCGGCGCCGAAGCTGCCGCCGATGATGATGGTGAACTTGGGCACGTTGGCCGTGGCCACGGCCGTCACCATCTTGGCGCCGTGGCGCGCGATGCCCTCGTTCTCGTACTTGCGGCCCACCATGAAGCCCGTGATGTTCTGCAGGAACACCAGCGGCGTCTTGCGATGGCAGCACAGCTCGATGAAGTGCGCGCCCTTCTGCGCCGATTCGGAAAACAGGATGCCGTTGTTGGCGATGATGCCCACCGGCATGCCCTCGATCTCGGCAAAGCCGCAGACCAGCGTGGCGCCGAAGCGCGCCTTGAACTCGTGGAACTCGCTGCCGTCGACGATGCGCGCGATGATCTCGCGCACGTCGAAGGGCTTGCGCGTGTCGGTCGGGATCACGCCGTAGAGCTCTTCGCGCGGGAACTCGGGTGGGCACACCTCGGCCTTTGCGGTGTCCTGGGCCGAGGCCGCGTTCGCATTGAGATTGGCCACGGCCGAACGTGCGAGCGCCAGCGCATGCAGGTCGTTCTGCGCCAGGTGGTCGACCACGCCAGAGAGGCGCGTGTGCACGTCGCCACCACCCAGGTCCTCGGCCGTGACGACCTCGCCGGTGGCAGCCTTCACGAGCGGCGGGCCGCCCAGGAAGATGGTGCCCTGGTTCTTCACGATGATCGATTCGTCGCTCATCGCCGGCACATACGCGCCGCCCGCCGTGCACGAGCCCATGACCACCGCGATCTGCGCGATGCCCTGGGCGCTCATGTTGGCCTGGTTGTAGAAGATGCGGCCGAAGTGGTCGCGGTCGGGGAACACCTCGTCCTGGTTCGGCAGGTTGGCGCCGCCCGAGTCGACGAGGTAGATGCAGGGCAGGCGGTTCTGCTCGGCGATCTCCTGCGCGCGCAGGTGCTTCTTGACCGTCATCGGGTAATAGGTGCCGCCCTTCACCGTCGCATCGTTGCAGACGATCATGCAGTCGATGCCGTTCACCCGGCCGATGCCCGCGATGAGGCCCGCGCCGGGTGCCGACTCCGCGCCCTTGGCATCGAGGTACATCGCATGCGCGGCCAGCGGCGCAATCTCGAGGAAGGGCGTGCCGGGGTCGAGCAGCTCGGCCACGCGGTCGCGCGGCAGCAGCTTGCCGCGGGCCGTGTGCTTGGCGCGCGCGGCCTCGCCGCCGCCCTGCTCCACTTTGGCGAACTGCTTGTGCAGGTCGTCGACCAGCGCGCGCATGGCTGCGGCATTGGCCTGGAAGTCGGCCGAGCGGGCGTTGAGTTTGGTTTCGATCTTGCTCATGCTGTCTTTTCTTGTTCGAGGCCGAGCTGCTCGGCCATCGCTTCGCGGATCTTGAATTTCTGGATCTTGCCGGTCACCGTCATCGGAAACTCGGTGACGAAGCGGATGTACTTCGGCACCTTGTAGTGCGCGATCTGCCCCCTGCAGAAATCCCGGATCTCATCTTCGGTCGCGGCCTGGCCGGGCTTGGCGATGATCCAGGCGCACAGCTCCTCGCCGTACTTCCGGTCGGGCAGGCCGACCACCTGCACGTCCTGCACCTTCGGGTGGCGGTACAGGAATTCCTCGATCTCGCGCGGGTAGATGTTCTCGCCGCCGCGGATCACGAGGTCCTTGATGCGGCCGACGATGTTCACGTAGCCCTCGGCGTCCATGGTGGCCAGGTCGCCGGTGTGCATCCAGTGCTCGGTATCGATGGCTTCGCGCGTCTTGGACTCGTCCTCCCAGTAGCCGTGCATCACCGAGTAGCCGCGCGTGCAGAACTCGCCGGAGCTGCCGCGCGGCACGATGGCCCCGGTCTCGGGGTCGATGATCTTGATCTCCAGGTGCGGCTGCACCGTGCCCACGGTGGACACGCGCTTGTCCAGCGGCGTGTCGGTGCTGCTCTGGCAGCTCACGGGGCTGGTCTCGGTCATGCCGTAGGCGATGGTGATTTCGCCCAGGTGCATCTCGTTCACCACGCGCTTCATCACCTCGGTCGGGCACGGCGAGCCGGCCATGATGCCGGTGCGCAGCGTGGACAGGTCGAACTCCTTGAAGCGCGGATGGTCGAGCTCGGCAATGAACATGGTGGGCACGCCGTGCAGGCCGGTGCATTTTTCGGCCTGCACGGTCTCGAGCACCGTGAGCGGATCGAAGCCGTCGTTCGGGTACACGATGGCCGAGCCATGCGTGAGGCAGGCCAGGTTGCCGAGCACCATGCCGAAGCAATGGTAGAGCGGCACCGGAATGCACAGCCTGTCGGCCGGCGTGAGCTTCATGCATTCGCCGATGAAGAAGCCGTTGTTGAGGATGTTGCGGTGCGTGAGCGTCGCGCCCTTGGGAAAGCCCGTGGTGCCGCTCGTGAACTGGATGTTGATCGGGTCGGTGGCCTTGAGCGTCTTTTGCGTGGCGGCCACGCGCGGGTCGGCCGCATCGCCGCTCGCGAGCAGCTCGCTGAAGCGCTGCATGCCGGGCTCCTGCACATCGGCCGCGGCCTTGCCGTCGATCCAGAAGGTGTGGCGCAGCTGCGGCAGGCGCTGGGGGCCGAGCTCGCGCAGCATGCCGAGGTAGTCGCTGGTCTTGAACTGCGCCATCGTCACCAGCGCCTTGCAGCCGACCTTGTTGAGCGCGTATTCGAGCTCGGAGGTGCGGTAGGCCGGGTTGATGTTGACGAGGATCAGCCCGGCCTTGGCGGTCGCGATCTGCATCAGCACCCAGGGCGCGTTGTTGTGCGACCAGATGCCCACGCGGTCGCCGGGTGCGAGCCCCAGCTTCAGCAATGCGCTGGCCAGCTTGTTGGACTCGGCCTGCAGCTCGCGGTAGGTGAAGCGCTTGSCTTCGTGGCGGCTGACGAGCGCCTCGCGGTCGGGCTGCTTCGCGGCCATGCCGTCGAAGAAGTCGCCGATGGTTTGTTCGATGAGGGGGACGTTGGTGGCGCCCTTGGCGTAGCTCTTGTCCAGCGCAGCAGTCATGTTCATGTCCTTGTCTCCTGGTCTTGCTCCTTCCCCTCCGGGGGAAGGTTGGGATGGGGGCAGGCGGCGCTGGTTCGGCGCTGTGCTTCATCGGGCGCCGCTTGCCCCCACCCCTGCCCTCCCCCGAAAGGGGAGGGAGAAAAACATCCTAGGCGGTTTCAGCAAACAGCTCGCGCCCGATCAGCATGCGGCGGATCTCGCTCGTACCCGCACCGATCTCGTACAGCTTGGCGTCGCGCCACAGCCGCTCGACCGGAAAGTCCTTCGTGTAGCCCACGCCGCCCAGAGCCTGGATCGCCTCGCCGGCCATCCATGTCGCCTTCTCGGCCGAATAGAGAATGGCGCCGGCCGCGTCCTTGCGGAAGGTGCGCGCGTGGTCGTTGCGGTCGCAGGCCTTGCCCACCGCGTACACATAAGCGCGCGTGGCCTGCCAGGTCGAGTACATGTCGGCGAGCTTGCCCTGCATCAGCTGGAACTCGCCGATGCTCTGGCCGAACTGCTTGCGCTCGTGGATGAAGGGCAGCACCGCGTCCATGCAGGCCGCCATGATGCCCAGCGGCCCGCCCGAAAGCACCGCGCGCTCGTAGTCGAGACCGCTCATCAGCACCTTGGCGCCCATGCCTTCGCCGCCGAGCACGTTCTCTTCGGGCACTTCGCAGTTGTCGAAGAACAGCGGGTAGGTGTTGGAGCCACGCATGCCGAGCTTGTCGAGCTTG
>NZ_JBFTPJ010000031.1:0-14394 GCF_056398445.1 Variovorax sp. 01T439_2 | reverse complement strand
GGGTGGGAGCGGGCGGCCTTCGCTTCGCTCGGCCCCAATACCAACAGCCAATACCAGCAGCCAATCCCAACCACTGCGGCGCGCAGCGCCGCAGTGGCTTGGTGGCCGAGCGAAGCAAAGGCCCGTTCGGTTCCCAAGCCCCTCTGTATGCGCCGAGGAGCGCAGCGTTTCGCGGATCAGGGCTCGCCCTTGTTTGAGCGAAGCGAGTTTGGGCGAGACCCCGCGAAACGCGAGCACCGCAGGTTGCCCGCAGCGAAGCGGAGGTCGCAGACAGTGGGGTCGCCTTTCTTTTGCCTACGTTTCTTTGGCGAAGCAAAGAAAAGTAGGTCGCCCGCCGGGGCGAGACCCGGCCCCGGAAAAAAATCAACCCACGTCGCCCCAAAAAAACCCCTATCGCCCTTATCCAGAATAAGCATCCAACCGCCCGCAAACCCGCATGAACACTGAAGAATAAGCTTATCCGCATAAAGCCCGAACCAAAAAATAGTTTGCTTCCATAAGCCCCGGTTTCAGAATCTCCGCTTCTTGCTGGGGCGCCCCGTTGTACGTGCGGCACCGCACTTCTTCAAGATCACACGCACGATGTACCAATACACAGAATTCGATCGCCAGTTCGTCCATCAACGGGCTGCCCAGTTCAGAGACCAGCTCGAGCGCTGGCAGAAGGGCCGCCTGCACGAAGACGAGTTCCGTCCGCTGCGGCTGCAAAATGGCTGGTATGTGCAGCGCTATGCGCCGATGCTGCGCGTGGCCGTGCCCTACGGCGAGCTTTCGAGCCGCCAGCTGCGCGTGCTCGCCCGCATCGCCCGCGAGTACGACGAGCCCGAAGCCGAGGTCTACCGCAAGGCCGTCGAGACGCAGGGCCTGCTCGGCAGCCACAAGCTGCCCACGCACTACGCCCATTTCTCGACGCGCCAGAATGTCCAGTACAACTGGATTCCGCTGTCGAAGTCGGCCGACGTGATGGACCTGCTGGCCTCGGTCGACATGCACGGCATCCAGACCAGCGGCAACTGCATCCGCAACATCACGAGCGACGAGCGCGCCGGCATCGCGGTCGACGAGATCGCCGATCCGCGCCCCTACGCCGAAATCATGCGCCAGTGGAGCACGCTGCATCCTGAATTCGCGTTCCTGCCGCGCAAGTTCAAGATCGCGATCACCGGCGCCGCCGAAGACCGCGCCGCCACCGGCTGGCACGACGTGGGCCTGAAGCTCGTGAAGAACGAAGCGGGCGAGATCGGCTTCCGCGTGCAGGTGGGCGGCGGCATGGGCCGCACGCCGATCATCGGCACCGTGCTGCGCGAGTTCCTGCCGTGGCAGCAGATCATGAACTACCTCGAAGCGGTGATCCGGGTCTACAACCGCTATGGCCGCCGCGACAACATCTACAAGGCGCGCATCAAGATCCTCGTGAAGGCCGAAGGCCAGCGCTACATCGACGATGTCGAGGCCGAGTACAAGCAGATCATCGAGCACGACGGCGCGCCGCACACCATCACGCAGGAAGAGTTCGACCGCGTGGCCGCCTCCTTCGTGCCGCCGACGCTCGCCACCCGGGTGCTGCAAAGCGCCGAGAAGACCGACGCCGAGCTGCGTGCCCACGCCGCCGACGACGTCATGTTCGCGCGCTGGCTGGCCCGCAACGTGGCCGCGCACAAGAACCCCGCGCTGCGCGCCGTCACGCTGTCGTTCAAGCGCCTGAAGCAGGCGCCCGGCGACGCCTCGGCCGACCAGCTCGACACGCTCGCCGAACTGGCCGACCGCTTCTCGGCCGGCGAAGCCCGCGTGACGCACGACCAGAACATCGTGTTGCCCTGGGTGCATGCCGAAGACCTGCATGCGCTGTGGCTCGCTGCCCGCGCGGCCGGCTTTGCCAGCGCCAACGTGCACCTGCTGACCGACATGATCGCCTGCCCCGGCGGCGATTTCTGCGCGCTGGCCAATGCACGCTCCATCCCCATTGCCGAAGCCATCACCGAGCGCTATCAAGACCTCGACGAGCTCGACGACCTGGGCGAGATCGACCTGCACATCAGCGGCTGCATCAACTCCTGCGGCCACCACCACAGCGGCCACATCGGCATCCTGGGCGTCGACAAGGACGGCAAGGAGTGGTACCAGGTCACCCTTGGCGGCTCCGACGGCTCGGCCCTCAGCGGCACGCCGCAGGCCGGCAAGGTGGTCGGCCCTTCGTTCTCGGCGGCCGAAGTGCCGGGCGTGATCGAGGCCGTGCTCACCACCTACCGCGACACCCGCGAAGGCGGCGAGACCTTCATCGACACGCTGCGCCGCGTCGGCCACGACCCGTTCAAGGCCGCGGCCAACGGTGCGCGCTTCAAGGTGGAGGAAGCGGCATGAACCGGCGCCTCAACATCCTTGCCGCCGAGGAACATATCGACGACGGCGACCCGAAGGTCCTGCAGCTGCCCAACGATGCCGATCCGCTCGCCATCGAGGTGTGCCTGGAAGACATCGAGCGCATCGACCTGAACTTTCCGAAGTTCACCGATGGCCGCGCCTACAGCCAGGCCTTTTTGCTGCGCCGCCGGCTCGGTTTCAAGGGCGAAATCCGCGCCACCGGCGACGTGCTGATCGACCAGCTGGTGCAGATGGAACGCACCGGCTTCTCGAGCGCCGTGCTCAAGGAAGGCGTGGACGCCACCGACGCACAGCGCCAGTTCGACCGCTTCTCGGCCTTCTATCAGGGCGATGCAATAAAGCCCGCGCCGCACTTCGCGGCCGGCACCTGAGCCCGCACGGAACCATCGACATGAGCATCGCCACGGACATCGATCTTGCACGCATCAACACCGAACTCGGCCGCAACGCCGAGGGCCTGGTGGACTGGGCCATCGGCCTCGGCCAGCGCGCGATCGTCACCACCAATTTCCGCCCGTTCGAGGCGGTGATCCTGCACATGGTCACGCGCGCCAAGCGCGACGTTCCCGTGGTCTGGATGGACAACGGCTACAACACCGAGGCCACCTACCGCTTTGCCGACGAGGTGACCAGGCAGCTGGGCCTGGACCTGCACATCTACCTGCCGCGCCGTTCGCGTGCGCATCGCGAAGCGGTGGAAGGCCCGACGCCGGCGCTCGACGATCCGCGCCACGCCGCCTTCACGGAGGAAGTGAAGCTCGAGCCCTTTGCGCGCGCACTGCGCGAGACGGCACCGCAGGTCTGGTTCACCGCGCTTCGGGCCACCGACACGGCCGTGCGCGCGCAGATGGACCCGGTCAGCGTCAATCCGGACGGATTGATCAAGGTCGCGCCGCTCCTGCACTGGTCGTCCAAGGACCTGTACACGTACTGCGAAGCGCATGGCCTGCCCAACAACTTCGACTACGTGGACCCGACCAAGGGCGAAGACAACCGCGAGTGCGGATTGCACCTCTCGCACTGAGCGCCCACGCCTCGCCGATCCTCCGCATTCAGCACCCACCCCGATGAACGCCCGTACCGAAACCGAACTGCTGCTGCCGCCCATGCACTCTCCCGCGCGCCTGTCCAACACCCATCTCGATGCGCTGGAAGAGGAAACCGTCTTCATCCTGCGCGAAGTGGCGGCCGCCTTCGAGCGCCCCACCCTGCTGTTCTCGGGCGGCAAGGATTCGCTGGTGCTGCTCAAGTGCGCGGAAAAGGCCTTTGGCGCCGGCCGTATTCCGTACCCGCTGCTGATGATCGACACGGGTCACAACTTCCCCGAAGTGACGGCCTACCGCGACCAGCGCGCGAAGGAACTGGGCGCCGAACTCATCGTGCGCAGCGTGGAAGATTCGATGGCGCGCGGCACCGTGCGCCTCGCGCACCCCGGCGAATCGCGCAATGCGCACCAGTCGGTCACGCTGCTCGAGGCCATTGAAGAATTCCGCTTCGACGCGCTGATCGGCGGCGCGCGCCGCGACGAGGAAAAGGCGCGCGCCAAGGAGCGCATCTTTTCGCACCGCGATTCCTTCGGCCAATGGCAGCCCAAGGACCAGCGCCCCGAGCTGTGGACGCTGTTCAACACCCGCCTCGCACCGGGCGAGCACTTCCGCGTGTTCCCGATCTCCAACTGGACCGAGCTSGACGTSTGGCAGTACATCGAGCGCGAGCACGTCGGCCTGCCGTCGATCTACTACACGCACAAGCGCGAAGTGGTCGAGCGCCGCGGCCTGCTGGTGCCCGTGACCGAACTCACCCCGCCGCGCGACGGCGAAACCGTGCAGGTGCGCGACGTGCGCTTTCGCACCGTAGGCGACATCACGACCACCTGCCCGGTCGAGAGCCTGGCGGCCGACGCGGGCGACGTGGTGCTCGAAACGCTGAGCGTCGACGTCAGCGAGCGCGGCGCGACGCGGATGGACGACATGACTTCGGAAGCTTCGATGGAGAAGCGCAAAAAAGACGGGTATTTCTGATGAGCACGACAACGGCAACCCTTGACAACACCGCCCTCCACGGCGACACCGGCACCGCCCTGCGCTTCATCACCTGCGGCTCGGTCGACGACGGCAAGAGCACGCTGATCGGCCGCCTGCTGGTCGACAGCAAGACCGTGCTGCAGGACCAGCTGGCCGGCGTGCAGCGCGGCGGCGAAACCGACCTGGCCCTTTTGACCGACGGCCTCTCCGCCGAACGCGAGCAGGGCATCACGATCGACGTGGCCTACCGCTACTTCTCGACCGCCAAGCGCAAGTTCATCATCGGCGATGCGCCGGGSCATGAGCAGTACACCCGCAACATGGTCACGGCCGCCTCGGCTGCCGATGCCGCCGTGGTGCTGGTCGATGYCACCAAGCTGGCCTGGGCCGCCGAAGTGGAAGACGGCACGGTGGTCAAGCGCGAGCTGCTGCCGCAGACCCGCCGCCACACACTGCTGTGCCACCTTCTGCGCGTGCAGTCGATCGTGTTCGCGGTCAACAAGCTCGACGCCATCGACGACGCGGGCCTGGCCTTCGAGCGCATCTCGACCGCGCTCAACGCCTTTGCCGAAGCGGCCGGCGTGCAGGTGGCGGCCATCGTGCCGATCTCGGCGCTCAAGGGCTGGAACGTGGCCACGCGCCATGCCGACTGGGTCGGCTACGAGGGCCCGAGCCTGCTCGAACTGCTCGAGGAATTGCCGGTCACCGCGCAGGACGAGGACGTGCCCTTCGCCTTCCCGGTGCAGTGGGTCGAGAAGTTCTCGGCCTCGGCCGACACCTCGCAGGGCCGCCGCGTGTTCTGGGGCCGCGTGGCTTCCGGCCATGTGGAGCCGGGCCAGCGCGTGACCGTGCTGCCGAGCAACCAGACCGCCACGGTCGCGCAGGTGCTGAGCCATACGCGGCAGCCGAAGGTGGTGCATGCAGGCCACAGCGCCGGCATCGTGCTCGACCGCGAGGTCGACGTCTCGCGCGGCGACTGGCTGCTGGCGCCCGGCGCCTTCGAGCCGGTGCGCGAGATCACCGCCACCGTGGCCTGGCTCGACGACGAGCCGCTGGTCGCGGGCCGCGTCTACTGGGCGCTGCAGGGCCACCGCTGGGTCAAGGCCAAGGTGGCGCGCATCGTCGACCGGGTGAACATCACCACGCTCGAATCCGAGCCCGCCACGCAGCTGGAAGCCAATTCCATCGGCGACGTGGTGCTTTCGCTGCAGCAGCCGCTGGCCGTGCTGCCCTTCACGCAATCGCGCGCCCTGGGCTCGCTGGTGCTGGTCGATACGGCCTCCCACAAGACCGCTGCCGCCGTGCTCGTGCAGCCTGCCGCCGCAAAGGCCTAAAATCTGGGGTTTTCCCCGACCTCACACTGACGTTAGAAGACAAATGACCCACGTCGTCTCCGAAGCCTGCATCCGCTGCAAATACACCGACTGCGTGGACGTATGCCCCGTGGATTGCTTCCGCGAAGGCCCCAACATGCTGGTGATCGACCCGGACGAATGCATCGACTGCGCCGTCTGCATCCCCGAGTGCCCGGTCAACGCGATCTATGCCGAGGAAGACCTTCCGGCCAACCAGATCGCGTTCATCAAGCTCAACGCCGAACTCGCGGTGGCCGATGGCTGGAAGAGCATCACCAAGCGCAAGCCCGCGCTGCCCGACGCCGAAGAATGGAAAGACAAGACCGACAAGGTCGGCGAACTGGTCCGTTGAACCCCGARGGCCGAGCCCCCATCGAAACCGACGCGCTCATCATCGGCGCCGGTCCGGTCGGRCTGTTCCAGGCCTTTCAGCTCGGCCTGCTCGAGATCTCCTGCCATATCGTCGATGCACTGCCCGCCGCGGGCGGCCAGTGCGTGGCCCTCTACGGCGGCAAGCCGATCTACGACATTCCCGGCACGCCGGTCACCAGCGGAAGCGAACTCGCGCAGTCGCTGCTCAAGCAGGTCGAACCGTTCAAGCCCCAGTTCCATTTTGGCGAGCAGGTGGCCACGCTCGAAAGGCAGGCCGACGAGCGCCTGCTGCTGACCACCACCGCCGGCACGGCTTTCCTGGCGAAGACCGTGTTCATCGCGGCCGGTGTCGGTGCCTTCGTGCCCAAGCGCATCGCGATCGAAGGCATTGCGCAGTTCGAAGGCCGCTCTCTTTTCTACCACCCCGATTCGCTGGACCGCTTTGCCGGGCAGGCGGTGGTGGTGAATGGCGGCGATGACGTGGCGCTGGAAACCGCCATCGCGCTCACGGCCATTGCAAGGCAGGTCACGCTGGTCCACCGGCGCGATGGCTTCCAGGCCGACGAGGCGCTGGTCGCTTCGATGCGCGCGCTGGTCGCCGAAGGCAAGCTCGCGTTCAAGGTCGGCCAGCCCACCGCCTTCGATGGCAGGCAACTGCAGATCACCACGCCCGATGCAACCACCGTCGACCTGCCGCTCGACGCGCTGATCGCCTGCCTCGGCATCTCCCCGCGCCTCGGCCCCATTGCCGACTGGGGCCTGGAACTGGAGCGCAAGCAGGTGCCGGTCGACACCGAGAAGTACGAAACCCGCGAACGCGGCGTGTTCGCGGTGGGCGACATCAACACCTATCCGGGCAAGAAGAAGCTCATCGTCTGCGGCTTCCACGAAGCCACGCTGGCGGCCTGGGGCGCCACCGCCATCGTGTTCCCGGGCAAGGCGATTCCGCTGCAGTACACGACCACCAGCACGCGGCTGCACGAACTGCTGGGCGTGGCTAGCTCGCGCTAGGCAGCAGCGCGCGGTATTCGCCGATGAAGCGGCCGATGGCGGCGGCGAATCGGTCGATGTCCGCATCGGTCAGCGGCAGAGACAGCACGATGAAGCCGCGCGGCGAGGCGTAGATGCCCTCGCCCAGCAGGTGGAAGAACAGCAGCTGCCGCAGCCGCCCGTCGACCGCCGCCAGGTCGTCCACGCGCCGCACTTCCCCGCGCACGAAATGTGCGTTCATCAGCGAGCCGACGCCGGTGAACTGCATGGCCACATCCTCTTTTGCACACAGCGCATTGAGCCGCGCACGCATCGCCTCGCCGCGCTCGGCCAGCGCGCCGGCCGCCTCGGGCGTGAACAGCTTCGTGAGGCCCGCATGTCCGGCCGCCATGGTCATCACGTTGTTGTTGAAGGTGCCCGAATGGGAGAGCGAACCGGTGCGTGGATCGAACTGCGCCATCACGTCCGCACGCCCGCCGAAAGCGCCGAACGACATGCCGCCGCCGATGTACTTGCCCAGCGTGGTCAGGTCCGACCGGATGCCCAGCTTGTTGGCGAGGCCGTTCGGTGCGAGGCGCGAGGTCATGACCTCGTCGAAGATCAGCAGCGCGCCCACCTTCGTCGCGCCCTCGCGAAGTGCTTGCAGAAAGTCGAGGCGCCCCGGAATGCAGCCGCTCGCGCCCTGCATCGGCTCGACCAGGATCGCGGCGATCTCCGGCCCGTGCTTCTCGATCTGCTCGCCCGCAACCTGGGCGTCGTTGTAGGGCAGCACCAGGAAGTCGAAGGGCACGGTCGTCGGCAGCGGCTTGGCGCCGAACCCGAGCACGCCGCCGTGGTAGCCGCCCGAAAACACCACGATCTTCCGCCGCCCCGTGAAGTGCAGCGCGGCCGTGAGCGCCATCAGGTTGGCCTCGGTGCCCGAGTTGGTGAAGCGCAATTGCTCGATCTGCGGAAAGCGCTCGCAGATGGTCTTGGCGAGCCTTCCTTCGAGCAGGTTGTGGCCCGTGAGGTTGATGCCACCCTGCATTGCCTCGACGACGGCATCGCGGATCTCGGGTGCCGAGTGGCCGTAGACGCCGGCCGTGTATTCGGCGATGAAGTCGGCATAGCGGTGGCCGTCGGCATCCCAGAGCGCAGCGCCCTCGCCCTTGGCGATGGTGAGCGGAAACGGCGCATAGAACAGCACCGAGCGGCTGTTGGCACCGGGCATGTAGCGCACCTGCGCCTCGAACTGGCGCCGGCTGGCCGGGTTGGCCTCGGTGAAGCGCTGGAAGGCCTGGGCAAGGGACTGGTCGATTGCGGAATCGCTCATGGAACACATCCTCGAAGTGGCGGCATGCGGATTGCCATATCCGGACCATCATCCATGGTTTGGAGGCTGGGCGCACAGGCTCGTACAATAGTTTCCGCTTTGCGCCACGGCGCGGAGCACCACCGCTAGGGGTGTCGAACCGGGATCCGTTCCGGGGCTGACTGAGAGAGTCCCTTTGAACCTGACTGAGGTAATCCTCGCGCAGGGAAGCTGGTCCGGCGGCCTGTCGCGTTGTCTCGCGCGATGGCTCCACCGCCGGAGCCTCGCCCACCTGCCAAACCTTTTGCACTGGAGCAACTGGATGGCACACGACAACGAAGCTTCTTCCGCCAACGAGGCGCTCGCGCCGCTGCCCGCATCGCAGCGCGTGTTCGGCTGGCACGACCACGCATCGCTCTGGTTCAGCCTGGGCGTCGGGCTGCTGGTGATGCAGATCGGCGCCTACCTGGTGCCGGCAGTAGGCACGCGCGACGCGGCCATCGCGATCGTGCTGGGCTCGCTGCTCGGCGCGGGCCTGCTGGCCTGGACCGCGCGGATCGGCTGCGAGAGCGGCCTGGCGAGCGCCGGGCTGATGCACGCCACCTACGGCAGCGCGTTCGCACGGCTGCCGGTGCTGCTCAACATCGTGCAGCTGGTGGGCTGGACCACCTTCGAGCTCGTCATCATGCGCGAAGGCACGCAGGCGATCGGCCAGCAGGCCTTCGGCCTGGCGCTCGGCGGGCCGCTGGGCGGCGCCCTCACCACGCTGCTCTGGGGCGCAGTGCTGCTGGCGCTCCTGGCCGGCTCCATGGTCAAGCTGGTGCGGCGCTTCGTGAGCCGCTTCGGCCTGCCGCTGGTGGTGCTTTCTCTGCTCTGGCTGACCTGGCAGTTCGCGACGCGCTTGCAAGCCAAGGGCCTCGACGCCTTCTGGGCGCGCCCCGGCGATGGCACTATGGGCATGTTCGGCGCGCTCGACTTGGTGATTGCGATGCCGGTCTCGTGGCTGCCGCTGGTGGCCGACTACGCGCGCCACGGCAAGCGCAGCGCAGGTGGCCTCGGCAGCGCCTTCAGCGGCACCTGGATCGGCTATGCGCTGGCCAACGTCTGGTGCTATGCGCTCGGCGTGATGGTGGTGAGCGTGGCGGAACCGGGCACCGGCCTGGTCACCGCGCTGCTGCTCGCGCAAGGCGGCCTGGTGGCGCTGGGCCTGATACTGATCGACGAGCTCGACAACGCGTATGGCGATGTGTATTCGGGCTCGGTGTCCACCCACAGCCTGCTGCCGCACTGGAGCGTGCGGCGCTGGGGCCTCCTGCTCGCGGCGCTGTGCACGGCGCTCGCGCTGGTGCTGCCGATGCACACGCTCGAGCCGTTCCTGCTGATGCTGAGTTCGGTGTTCGTGCCGCTCTACGGCGTGATCCTGGGGCGGCTGGGCACGGGCCAGGCGGTCTTGTCGGTGGGCATGCGCCGGGTTGACCTGGGCGCTGCGCTGATCTGGATTGCGGGCATCGCGGCCTACCACGCGCTCGCCAAGTGGGCGCCGCAATTCGGCTCGGCGCTGCCGACACTGGCCGCGACCTTCCTGCTGGCCTGGGCCAGCCGGCCCAAGGCTACGCCGACGGCGGCAGGCGGTGCGTCGGCACTGGCGCAAAACCGTGGTTGAGCGGGCCGTGTCCCGCGCCGGTCTTCACCTGCGCGCCGGCGGCCATCGCGCCGAGGATGTAGGCGCGCGCGCGCTCGACGGCCTCGGGCAACGCAAGCCCCAGCGCCAGGTGCGCGGCAATGGCGGACGACAGCGTGCAGCCCGTGCCATGCAGGTTGCGGCTCGCGATGCGCTGCGAGGCCAGCCGCTTGCGAGCGCCGCCCGTCTGCAGCAGCACGTCGACCACCTCGTCGCCCGGCAAGTGCCCGCCCTTGAGCAGCACGGCCTGCGCGCCGAGCGCCAGCAGTTCGTTGGCCGCATCGTCGAGGGCATCGATGCCGCCGATCGCATGGCCGATCAGCAAGGCCGCTTCGTCGAGATTGGGCGTGACCACCACGGCGCGCGGGAACAGTTCGCGCACCAGCACCTGCACGGTTTCGGAGGCGATCAGGCGGTCGCCGCTGGTGGCGACCATCACCGGATCGAGCACCACGTTGGGCAGCCGGTAGTGATCGATGGCCCAGGCCACCACCTCGACCACCTCGGGCGCATGCAGCATGCCGAGCTTGACCGCATCCACGCCGATGTCCTCGACCACCGCCTGGATCTGCGCCTTGAGGAAAGCCGGCGGCACGCCATGGATGCCCGACACGCCGAGCGTGTTCTGCGCGGTGAGCGCCGTGATGGCCGTCATGCCGTAGCAGCCGAGCGCCGCGAAGGTCTTCAGGTCGGCCTGGATGCCGGCACCGCCGCCGCTGTCGGAGCCGGCGATCGAGAGCACGCGTGCATAGCGCAGGGGCGCCTGCGGCGCGTCGGAAAGTGCTTGGGTCATGCTGAAAATTATCGGCGACTGGCAAGCGGCGCATCCATCAAGCGCTCTGCCCACCCCCATCCCGGCCTTCCCCCGGCAGGGGAAGGAGCAAGGCCATGAACCTCCCATTCCAATCCGCCGCCATCCTCGGCGCGGGCCTCATGGGCCGGCTGCTCGCGGTCACGCTGGCGCGGGCCGGCTGCAAGGTCGATCTGTTCGAGGCGGGCAGTCCCGAGGCCGAAGGCGCGGCCGCGCGCGTGGCGGCCGCCATGCTCGCGCCGCTGGCCGAATCGGCCGTGGCGCCGGTGCCGCTCGTGCGCATGGGACAGTACGCGCTGGGCCGCTGGCCCGAGCTGCTGTCGCCGCTGGCGCAGCCGGTGTTCTTCCAGCGCGAAGGCACGCTGGTGCTGTGGCACCGGCAGGACGCCGCCGAGGCCGCGCGGCTCGCGCGCGTGCTGGCGCGCACCGGCACGCAGGTGCCCGAGCTCGCCCCGATGGAGACGCTCGACGGCACCGGCATTGCCACGCTGGAGCCGTCGCTCGGCCAGCGCTTCGCACAGGGCTTGTTCCTTCCGGGCGAAGGCCAGCTCGACAACCGTGCACTGCTCGCCTCGCTGCTGGCCACGCTGCAGGCCAGCCCCGGCGTGAAGCTGCATTGGCAGTCGCCGCGCACGCCCGGCGATTTTTCTCCGGGCACGCCGGGCCAGTCCGACTGGGTGATCGACTGCCGCGGCCTCGGCGCCAAGCCGCAGTGGAACGCGCTGCGCGGCGTGCGCGGCGAAGTCGTCCGCGTGCATGCGCCCGAGGTGGCGCTGCAGCGGCCCACGCGGCTGGTGCATCCGCGCTATCCGCTCTACATCGCACCCAAGCCCGGCAGCGTGTTCGTGATCGGCGCGACCGAGATCGAATCCGACGACATGTCGCCCGCCAGCGTGCGCTCCACACTCGAGCTGCTGAGCGCGGCCTATGCGGTGCACAGCGGCTTCGCCGAAGCCCGCATCCTCGAGATCGCGACCCAATGCCGGCCCACGCTGCCCGACAACCTGCCCGCCATCCGCCAGCCGCAGCCGCGCGTGCTGCAGATCAATGGCCTGTACCGCCACGGTTTCATGATCGCGCCCGCCGTGCTCGACGCCGCCATGGAGCTGCTCGTGCACGGCCGCTCTGCGCTCGCGCAGAAGCTCGGCCTGGAGACATCCGAAGCATGACGATGAATGTCCTGATCAACGACAAGCCTTACACGCTGCCGGACCGCGCCACCGTGCTCGACGCGCTGGCCGCACTGAACGCCGTGCCGCCGTTCGCGGTGGCCGTGAACCGCGAGTTCGTGCCGCGCTCGGCCCATGCGGCGCGCGCGCTGCAGCCCGAAGACCGCATCGAAGTGATCCGCCCCGTGACCGGCGGCTGAACAAGCACCCCACAGAGATGGAGACAACACGCACCATGACGACCGCATCTGCAATTCCGGACAACGATCCGCTGGTTCTCTACGGCCAGACCTTCCAGAGCCGCCTGCTGCTGGGCACCGCGCGCTATCCCTCGCCGGACCTGCTCGAAGCCGCGGTGAATCGCGCCAAGCCGGCCATGCTGACGGCCTCGCTGCGCCGCCAGTCCGCCAGCCCCGGCGCAAGCGACAGCGGCAACGGCTTCTGGGAGCTGCTGCGCCGGCTCGCGGTGCCGGTGCTGCCCAACACCGCCGGCTGCCACAGCGTGCAGGAGGTGATCGCCACCGCGCAGATGGCGCGCGAGCTGTTCGACACGCCGTGGATCAAGCTCGAACTGATCGGCGACGACTACACGCTGCAGCCCGACACGCTGAACCTCGTCGATGCCGCGTCGCAGTTGATCCGCGACGGCTTCCAGGTGCTGCCCTATTGCACCGAAGACCTCGTGCTGTGCCAGCGGCTGGTCGACGTCGGCTGCCAGGCCGTGATGCCCTGGGCAGCGCCCATCGGCACCGGCCGCGGGCCCGTCAATCCCTATGCGCTGCAGTTGCTGCGCGAGCGGCTCAGCGTGCCGATGCTGGTCGATGCGGGCCTGGGCCTGCCCTCGCATGCCTGCCAGGTGATGGAATGGGGCTACGACGGTGTCCTGCTCAACACCGCCGTGGCGCTGGCGCAGGACCCGGTGTCGATGGCCGGCGCCTTTGCCGACGCCGTGCAGGCCGGCCGCGCGGCCCACCGCGCCGGCGCCATGGCCGCGCAGGATTCCGCGCAGCCCAGCACACCGGTGCTCGGCACGCCTTTCTGGCATCACACAGCATGACCGCACTGAACGACCACAGGGCAGTTGCCCACGCCATCGTCGCGGCGCATGGCTTGCGCTTTGGCGCCATCACGGCCGCGGCCATTTCGGCCGGCAGCTTTTCGTCGGACGACCCGGTGTACCGCGGCGCGAAGCAGGCCTGCACGGCGCTCGGCTTCATCGAAATCGATTCCGAATGCCTGGCGCAAGCCTGGCAGGCGCAGACCGTGCGCACCGGCGCTTTCGATGCCGACCAGTGGCCCGAGACGCCCACCGATTTCGGCATGCGCGCGTTCCCGCCCACCGAACGCGGCGACGCCTTCGCGCCCAGCCCCGAACGGCTCGGCCTCTACGCCGTGCTGCCCGATGCGCGATGGGTCGGCCGCATGGCGCGCGCCGGCGTTCCCACGGTGCAGCTGCGCTTCAAGTCGGACGACGCGGCCGCCACCGAGCGCGAAGTGCATGCGGCCGTCGACGCGGTGCGCGGCACCGGCGCGCTGCTCTTCATCAACGACCACTGGCATACCGCCATTGCCGCGGGTGCCTACGGCGTGCACCTGGGCCAGGAAGACCTCGACGCACTGGCGCCCGAACAGGTGCGGCAGATCCGCGATGCGGGCCTGCGGCTCGGCGTCAGCACCCATGGCTATGCCGAGATGGTGCGCGCCGATGCGGTGAGCCCGAGCTACATCGCGATGGGTGCGGTGTATCCGACCACCCTCAAGAAGATGGCGACCGCACCGCAGGGCGTGGCGCGGCTTGCGGCCTATGCGCGGCTGCTGCGCGGCTATCCGCAGGTGGGCATCGGCGGCATCGACGCCGTTCGCCTGCCCGAGGTGCTGGCCACCGGCGTCGGCTCGGTCGCCGTGGTGCGCGCGCTTGTCGCCGCTGAAGATCCCGAGGCCACGGCCGCGCAATGGATGGCGTCGATAGCCGCCGCCGCATGAACGATCCAATGACACAAAAGCAATTCCGATCCTGGCCGCTGACGCCGGTCTCTCGTGCAGTGGCCACCGCCTTTCTTCTGGCGGCTGGTGGCGCACAGGCGCAGCAGCCAACCGAGCAGTTGCCCGCCATCACGGTGAACGAAAGCAGCGCGGCCCCGCAAGCCGAGGTGAGCGGCTTCGGCGACGTGCCGCTGCGCGAGCTGCCGCTCTCGGCCACCGTGATCGACAGCACGCAGCTGCGCACGAGCGGCGCGCGCCGCCTCGCCGACCTCACTCAGTTCGACTCCTCGGTGACCGACGCCTACAACTCGGCCGGCTACTGGGACTACCTCACGG
>NZ_JBFTPJ010000030.1:0-14412 GCF_056398445.1 Variovorax sp. 01T439_2 | reverse complement strand
CCAAAGGGCTCAGCGGTAGCCGGATTCGTTGGGGTTGTGGATGATCCAGATCAGGTTGCCGCTGGAGTAGTCGCCCATGCCGCCGCCCGCGAAGACCAGGCGGCCCTGGCCCTTGTAGGTCATCTCGTAGCGGTGGCGGTCGCTGCCGAAATAGAACGGAATGAAGGCCTTGCCCGTGACGTAGGCGCCCTGGTCGGTCGGCGGACCGGCCAGGTCGGTGACCTGCTTGGCGCTCATGCCGATCTGCAGCCGCGTGAACCTGCTGTTGCGCGCGGGGTTGCCGGTGATCTCGCCTTCGTAGCCATTCAGGCCCTTGACGGTGCGGCCGCTGCCGGCTTCGACCTTGGAGGAATCGACCACGTTGCCCTGGGCATCCATGCCCGCCTTGGCGCCGCCGCGGGCCGGTGCTGCCGGCGCGGCAGCGGGTGCCGCCGCGGGCTGGCTGCCGCCCGAGCCGCCGCGCGAAGCGCAGCCTGCGGTTGCGAGTGCCACTGCGGCAGCCGCGGCCCACAGGGCCGCAGACGAATTGATCCTGATCCTCTTCATCGAATGCTCCTCTTTGTAAAAATCGAGGAGCGGAGCTTAGCAAGGCCTCAGGCCGTTCCGCCTACGGTCAAACCATCGATGCGCAGGGTGGGCTGGCCGACGCCGACCGGCACGCTCTGGCCTTCCTTGCCGCAGGTGCCCACGCCCGAATCGAGCTTCATGTCGTTGCCGATCATGGTCACGCGGGTGAGCGCGTCGGGGCCGTTGCCCACGATGGTCGCGCCCTTGACCGGGTACTGGATCTTGCCGTTCTCGACCCAGAAGGCCTCGCTGGCCGAGAACACGAACTTGCCGCTCGTGATGTCGACCTGCCCGCCGCCGAAGTTGGTGGCGTACAGGCCCTTCTTGATGCTGGCCACGATTTCCTTCGGGTCCTTGTCGCCGCCGAGCATGTAGGTGTTGGTCATGCGCGGCATSGGCAYGTGGGCGTAGSWCTSGCGGCGGCCGTTGCCCGTGGGCTTGACCTTCATGAGGCGCGCGTTGAGCGAATCCTGGATGTAGCCCTTGAGGATGCCGTCCTCGATGAGCACGTTGCGCTGGCTCGCGTTGCCTTCGTCGTCGACGTTCAGCGAGCCGCGGCGGTCGGCAATGGTGCCGTCGTCGAGCACCGTCACGCCCTTGGCCGCCACGCGCTGGCCGATGCGGCCCGAGAACGCGCTCGAGCCCTTGCGGTTGAAGTCGCCTTCCAGGCCGTGGCCGATGGCTTCGTGCAGCAGGATGCCGGGCCAGCCGGAGCCGAGCACCACGGTCATCTCGCCAGCAGGCGCCGGGCGTGCATCGAGGTTGGTCAGCGCGGCCTTCACGGCCTGGTCGACGTATTCGGCGATCTGCGCGTCGTTGAAGTAGGCCAGGCCGAAGCGCCCGCCGCCGCCGCCCGAGCCGACCTCGCGCCGGCCGTTCTGCTCGGCGATCACGGTGACCGACAGGCGCACCAGCGGCCGCACGTCGGCCGCCAGCGTGCCGTCGGCGCGCGCCACCAGCACCACGTCGTATTCGCTCGCCAGGCCCGCCATGACCTGCGCCACGCGCGGGTCGCGCGAACGCGCGAGCTTCTCGACCTTTTCGAGCAGCTTGACCTTGGCCGTGCTGTCGAGCGTGGAAATGGGGTCGACGCCGTTGTAGAGCGAGCGGCTCGAGGCGATCTTGCGGGCGGCCGTCTTCACGCGGCCGGTGCGGCCCGCCGAGGAAATGGAGCGCACCGTGCGGGCCGCGTCGAGCAGCGAAGCCTCGGAGATGTCGTCCGAATAGGCAAAGGCCGTCTTCTCGCCGCTGACCGCGCGCACGCCGACGCCCTGGTCGATGCTGAAGCTGCCGGTCTTGACGATGCCCTCTTCCAGGCTCCAGCCTTCGCTGCGCGTGTACTGGAAGTACAGGTCGGCGTCGTCCACCCGGTGCGCGGTGATCTCGGCCAGGGCCTTGCTCAGGTGCGATTCGTCCAGGCCGAAGGGCGTGAGCAGGAGCTTTTGCGCCGTGGCGAGGCGCTCGATGGTGGGTTCGCGGGAGATCATGGCGCCATTCTAGGCAGCCGCCCTCTTCCGTGCCGGGCCCAAGGGCACTGGCGCTAGYTCTGGGCGAGCTTTCGGGCCCGGGCGATCGACATCAGGATGCCCAGCCCCAGCCCCAGCGTGACCATGGCGGTGCCGCCATAGCTGATGAACGGCAGCGGCACGCCCACCACCGGCAGGATGCCGCTCACCATGCCCATGTTGACGAAGGCATAGGTGAAGAAAATCATCGTGACCGCGCCCGCCAGCAGGCGCGAGAACAGGGTCTGCGCCGCGGCGGCAATGGCCAGCCCGCGGAAGATCAGCAGGATGAAGGCTGCGATCAGCGACAGGTTGCCCACCAGACCGAACTCCTCGGAATAGGCGGCAAAGATGAAGTCGGTGGTGCGCTCGGGGATGAATTCGAGGTGCGTCTGCGTGCCCTGCATGAAGCCCTTGCCGCCGACCCCGCCCGAGCCGATGGCGATCATGCCCTGGATGATGTGGAAGCCCTTGCCCAGCGGATCCTTGCTGGGGTCGAGCAGCGTGCACACGCGCTGCTTCTGGTAGTCGTGCAGCACGCGCCAGTCGACGCCGTCGGCGCACAGCTGCGATTCGAAGCCCACGATCAGCGTGACCGCCACGGCACCGATCACCACCGGCGGCACGATCAGCTTCCAGGGCAGCCCGGCAAAGAAGATCACCGCCATGCCAGCCGCCAGCACCAGCAGCGAGGTGCCCAGGTCGGGCTGCTTCATGATGAGCCCGACCGGCACCGCCAGCAGCACCGTGGCCACCACGAAGTCGAGCGGCCGCAGCTGGCCCTCGCGGCGCTGGAACCACCAGGCCAGCATCAGCGGCATTGCGATCTTGAGGATTTCGCTCGGCTGGATCACCACGCCCACGTTGATCCAGCGCTGCGCGCCCTTCTTGGTGATGCCGAACAGCGCCACCGCGACCAGCAGCGCCACCCCGGTCGCGTAGAGCGGCACCGCGAACATCATCAGCCGCTGCGGCGGCACCTGGGCCACCACGAACATGATGAAGCCGGCCAGCAGCATGTTGCGGCCGTGGTCGGCAAAGCGCGAACCATGGTCGTAGCCCGACGAATACATGGTCAGCAGCCCGGCAAAGGCCAGCAGCAGCACGGCAAAAGCCAGAAAGCCGTCGAAGCCCTGGAAGATGGGCGCGACCCGGCGCGCCAGGGAGGGCTGGTTGAACACTGCGGACATGGGGGCGGATTATCCGCGCCCCGCCGGGCATTTCAGGCGAAGCCGAGCTGAACGACCGTGCGCCCCGGTCGGCTTTCGAGCGCCAGCCGTGCGCCGATGGCCGCGGCACGCTCGGCCAGCGCCCTGGGCACCTGCTGCGCGTCGAAGCCCTGGCCGTCGTCGATCACGCGCAGCTGCACGGCGCCGGCCGGCGCTTCGGCCTCGATCCTGAGCGTCCGGGCCTGGGCATGCTGCAGCACGTTGGAAATCGCCTCGAACAGCAGGAACTGCAATTGCCGCATGGCTTGCGCGTCGAGCCGCTTCACGTCGGGCACCTCGTCCACCGCCCACTCGAACTGGATGCCCGCGGCCGCCAGCCGCGGCTCCAGCCGGTAGCGCAGCGCCGCCAGCAGCGCGCCGACGTCGCCCGGCGGCAGGTGGATGGAGTCGATCGCCAGCTTGAGCTGGTCGAGCGAGTCGCACAGCGTCCGCAGCAATTCCTCGGGGCTCGCCTGGCCCGACTGCAGCTGACGGATGGCCGAGCTGATGTGCGAGCCCACGCCGTCGTGCATGTCGCGCAGGATGCGCTCGCGCTCGTGGGTGCGCGCCTGGTCGCGCGCCACCTGCTCGAGCGCGGCGAAGGTGGACGCGAGTTCGCGTTCGCGCTGCGCCACGCGCTCGGCCAGGGCCGCGACCGAGCCGCGCGCCTGCACGCTCGCGGCATGGAAGCGCCGCAGCACGATCAAGAGCAGCGCGATGCCGAAGAACACGGAGGAATAGCGCACCCAGGTGGTCTCGCCGTAGGCGTCGCTCAGGCGGATCACGAGCCAGTCGCGGGTGCCGAAGCCCAGCGTCACCAGCGCGGCGGCGGCCACCAGCAGGCGGCCCACGTTCGGCCGCCGGATGGTGGCCACGGCAAAGGCGCCGACGAACAGCGCGACGAACCCGATCTCCAGTGCGAGCCAGCCGGTGAGCCAGTAGGGCTCCTCGCGGTGAAGCGCGAGGGCGGTGGCCACCACGGTTCCGGGCACCACGCCGGCCATCGGCCAGCGCAGCCAGCGCATGCGCGGGCGGCGGTGCCAGCCCGCGAGGTGGTAGCAGAACATCATGGCCGACGTGGCCCAGCCCGCATAGCAGGTGGCCATGAGCACGCCCCAGGCGCCCCAGGGCAGCGGCGGTTCGGCGATCACGCCGTCGGCCACGCGGATCGCCCAGCAGAACTCGGCCAGCGCGGCCCAGAAATAGAGGCTGTCGCGCCGGCGCCATCCGGTGGCGGCGGCATCCACCTGCGTGAGCCACAGCGCCAGCGCGATGCTGCCGACGATCAGGCTGAAGGCGGTCAGGAGCACCGAGCCGGTGAAGCGCCAGGCATAGGCGCTTTCGAAGAGATCGGTGCGCACCGGTGTCGCCGGCCCGATGGTCACGCGCGACAGCCCGCCCCTGCGGGCGCTGTCGGCGCGTATGCGGACCTGCAGGCGGTTCTCGCCGGGCTTCAGCAGGTGCCCCGGCACCGGCACGTAGAGCGGCGCCTTGGCGTAGTCCGGCCCGTTGCCGCTGGCGAGGTCGCCATAGACCTGCAGCAGCGCGTCGTTGAGCCAGACCTCCAGAACGCTGCCGGCGCGCGGAACGAAGATGCCCCAGGGCACCTCGGGCTCGGCGTCGAGCGTGAACGGCAGCTCGAAGGTCGCGTAGCCGGGGCGTCCGCCGTGCTGGCGGTCCCAGTGGTAGGAGAGTTCGACGGGCGCCTTGTGCGTGGCGCCGTCGACGGTGGTCCACACGGTGCCGCGGCGCAGTTCGATCGTGCCCTCGGCCGCCGCGGCCGCCGCCGGCTGCGCTGCCAGCAGCAGAGTTGCCGCGAGCCACAGCGCGGCAAGAGCCCTGCCCGCCCGCCCGAACATGCGTCCGGCCACGCGATTCACCCCGGATGGGACAGCAGGCCGAGGCGCGTGGCCTCGAACACGGCCTCGCTCTTGGAGTGCACGGCCAGCTTGCCGTAGAGATTCTTGATGTGCGTCTGCACCGTATGCACGCTCAGGCCCTTGAGGCGTGCGATCTCGGCATAGGAAAAACCGCGCGCGATCAAGGTCAGCACCTCGTGCTCGCGCGCGGACAGCAGGCTGGGCGCCGTGGTGGTGTTGCCGAGGGCCGCCTCGGGCGGCGCGGCGGCGAGCGTTCCGGCCAGCTGCAGGCTGCGGTACTTGGCCAGCACGCGCCGCGCGATCATGGGCGAGATCGGCGAGGCGCCGGCCTTCATCTCGACGATGGTCTGCGCAATGTCTTCCGGCGCGGCGTCCTTGTGGATGTAGCCGACGGCGCCGGCCTCGATGCTGGCCAGCACGTTTTCCTCGTCGCCGAAGACCGAGATCACCAGCGGCTCGCAACCCGGAAAGCGCGCCACGGCCTCGCGGATCACGTCGAGCCCGCTGCCGTCGGGCATGCCGAGATCGACCAGCAGCACGTCGGGAATGATGGTGGCCTGGGCCATCCACGCCAATGCCTCGTGCACCGTGCCGGCGCTTCCGAGCCAGAAAAGGCTGGCGCTGCGCTGCACGCTCGCCTCGAAGAAGGCGCGCGCGCGGCTGTCGTCCTCGACCACGAGCACGCCCCAGCGGTGCGTCTTCCCGGTGTCCGTTGCCTCGATGTTCATGGGCTTGAGCATAAGCTTCGGCGCAACGCAAAAGGGCCGGCGGACCTCCCGTTTTCATGGGATGCGGACACCGGCGCGGGCCGTTGAAACTCGCGTTGACTTGCGAGTCCGGTCGCGCGCTCCGGTTGAATACTTTTTGCTTCTTGGCATCGTCCATGGACCCTGTGGCAAACCAACACCTCCGTGCAGTAAGCCCTCATATCGAAGCCTCGTGCGCCGAGGACCGCGTCGGGCGCACGGTCCTCATGCAAAATCAACCGGCTCCTTCCAGGGAGCTGTGTAGACCGCACCACTTCCAGTCTCCGCCCCGCATGGACCCGCAAACCACTCACCTGTTGTACCTGCACGGATTCCGCTCCTCGCCCCGCTCCACCAAGGCGCGGCTGATGGCAGCGCGCGTGGCCCGGGAGCACCCCGACCTGCAGTGGTGGTGTCCGCAACTGCCGCCCTCGCCGCGCGAAGCCATCGACATGGTGATGAAGGGCATCGCGGACTGGCCGCGCAAGTCGATGGCCGTGGTGGGCTCCTCGCTCGGCGGCTTCTATGCCACCTACGTGGCCGGCATGACGCGCTGCCGCACCGTGCTGCTGAATCCGGCGGTGCATCCGGCGCGCGACCTGGCGCGCTACATCGGCGACCAGACCGCCTGGCACGACCCGGCCGAGCACTTCTATTTCAAGCCCGAATACATCCAGGAGTTGCGCACCATGGAGGTCGGCGCACTCACCCGCCCCGAGCGCGTGCTGGCCATCATCGCCAAGGGCGACGAAGCGCTCGACTGGCACGAAACCTCGGCGCGCTATCCCGACAGCAACATCAAGCTGATCGAGGGCGGCGACCATGCTCTGTCCGATTTCGAGGAAAACCACCTCGACGACGTGATCGCGTTCATCAATCCCGTCTGAGGCCCGGCAGGCATCGCGCAGCGGCCAGGCCCGTGCGCGTCCCCAAGTCTGGGACAATCCGGGCATGTTTGTATTGTTTGAAGAAGCCGGCAAGTACCTCGGCGGCCGCGTGCTGTCGGAGGCCGAAGCATCGGCGCAGGTCGAGCTCGACACCGGCAAGCGCGTCAAGGTCAAGGGCGCCAACATCGTTCTGCGTTTCGAGAAGCCGGCCCCGGCCGAGCTGATCGTCGAGGCGCGCGCGCTCGCGGCCACGATGGACCTCGACCTGGCCTGGGAATTCGCGCCGGAGGGCGAATTCGGCTTTGCCGATCTCGCATCCGACTATTTCAGCGACAAGCCCACGCTCGCGCAGCAGGCCGCGGCGCTGTTCGCGCTGTTCGAGGCGCCGCACTACTTCCGCCGCGCGGGCAAGGGGCGCTTCAAGAAGGCACCGGCCGAGATCCTGCAGCAGGCGCTGGCCGCCATCGAGAAGAAGAAAGTGGTGCAGGCGCAGATCGTCGAATGGGCCGCCCAGCTGRCCGAGGGCATCTGCCCGCAGCCGATCCGCGAGCAGCTCTACAAGATCCTGTTCAAGCCCGACAAGAACGCGCCCGAATACAAGGCCGTGGTCGACGCCGCGCGCGCCACCCAGCGCCCGCCGCTCGAACTGCTGGAACGCGCCGGCGCCATCGACTCGCCCTACCAGTTCCACTGGCGGCGCTTCCTGTTCGAGAATTTTCCCAAGGGCACGGGCTTCCCGGCGCTCGCCGCGCCGCCCATCGTGGACGACCTGCCGCTGGCCGAAGGCGTGCAGGCGTTCTCGATCGACGACTCGCAGACCACCGAAATCGACGACGCGCTGTCGGTGCAGGGCCTTGGCAGCGGCACCGTCACGGTCGGCATCCACATTGCCGCGCCCGGCCTGGCGCTGACCCCGGGCAGCGCCATCGACCAGGTGGCGCGCGCGCGCATGTCCACGGTCTACATGCCGGGCCACAAGATCACCATGCTGCCCGACGAAGTCGTGAGCACCTACACGCTGCTAGAAGGCGGCGACCGGCCGGCGGTGTCGCTCTACGCGCGCTTCGACGAGACCACGCTCGAGCTGCAGTCGACCGAGACGAAGCTCGAACGCGTGCCGATCGTGGCCAACCTGCGGCACGACCAGCTCGACGCCGTGGTCACGCAGCCCTGGCTCGAAGACGCCTCGTTCACGAGCGAGAACACGCCCGAAGCCGCTGCGAAGCTGCGCGCGCCGCTCTCGTTCCTGTTCCGCCTCGCCAAGCAGCTGAAGGCCCAGCGCGAAGTGGTGCGCGGCAAGCCCGAGAACTTCAACCGGCCCGACTACAACTTTCGCCTCGTGGGCAACGACGGCGAACCGAACGGCAGCGAACAGGTGCAGATCACCACGCGCCAGCGCGGCGCACCGCTCGACCTGATCGTGTCCGAGGCCATGATCCTGGCCAACAGCAGCTGGGGCGGCTGGCTCGGCGAACTCGGCGTGCCCGGGCTCTACCGCAGCCAGGCCAGCCTGGCGCCCGGCATCAAGGTGCGCATGGGCACGCGGGCCTTGCCGCATGCGGGCCTGGGCGTGAAGAGCTATGCCTGGAGCACCTCGCCGCTGCGCCGCTACACCGACCTCGTGAACCAGTGGCAGATCATTGCCGCCGCGCGCCACGGCAAGACCGCCGCGCTGGCCGCGCCGTTCAAGCCCAAGGATGCGGACCTGTTCTCCATTCTCTCGGGCTTCGATGCTGCCTACGCAACCTACAACGCCTACCAGGGCGGCATGGAACGCTTCTGGACGCTCAAGTACCTGGAGCAGCAAGGCATCACCGAGCTCGAGGCGACCGTCATCAAGGACATTCCGAACGGTGCCCTGGTGCGCGCGGACACCCTGCCGCTGGTGTTCCCGGTGGCGGGCCAGCAGGAGCGCGGCGCGCGCCTGCGCGTGAAGCTCGGCGAGATCGACGAGATCGCGCTCGACGTGCACGGCACCGTGCTCGAGCGCCTCGATGCGCCCAAGGCCGATGCCGCGGCCGAGGAGGAAGGCGGCGACGAGGAAGTGGAAGAAGTCGCCGGCCCCATCGCCATTGCAGTCGACCTCAGCGACAGCGAGGCGGCCCCGGAAAACACGCCGGCATGAGCACCGGCCACTCCATGCGCGCCAAGGAGCGTCGTCCATGAACTTCAGGGATCTGAGCACGCTGCAGATCGCACTCGGCGTGTCGGTCATCGCGCATGCCGCACTTCTTGCGGTGCGCTTCGTCGATCCCGAATCATTCAACCGGGTCTTCAGCGAAACACCGCTCGAGGTGATCCTGGTCAACAGCAAGACCAACGACAAGCCCGACGCCAGGGCCCGCGTGATGGCCCAGACCTCGCTCGCGGGCGGCGGCGACCTCGAACGCGGCCGCGCCACCAGCCCGCTGCCGCCGTCGAGCTTCACCGCCGTCGGCGACTCGATCGAGGAGGCCCGGCGCCAGGTCGAGGCCATGCAGGCCCAGCAGATGCAGCTGCTCGCGCAGCTCAAGCGCGAGCTGGCCGCCATGCCCGCGCCGGACCCGCGCGCCTCGGGCGACCCGAAGGAGGCCGTGGCCCGCGAGGAAAAGCGCCGCCAGATGGTGGAGCTGCTGGCCGAGATCGAGCGCCGCGTGAACGAAGAGAACGCGCGCCCCAAGAAGCGCTACCTGAGCCCTTCCACGCGCGAGGCGGCGTACGCCATCTACGTGGACACGCTGCGCCGCCGCATCGAGGTGCGGGGCACCGAGAACTTCCCCACGGCGGCCGGCAAGAAGCTCTACGGCGAGCTCAAGATGACGATCACCATCAACCACGACGGCAAGATCCTCGACACCGTGGTCGACGAAAGCTCGGGCGACGTCGTGCTCGACCGCCGCGCCAAGGCCATCGTGCACAGCATCGGCAGCTTCGGCAAATTCACCGATGCGATGCGAAAAGAGACCGACCAGATCGTGCTGCAGTCGCGCTTCAAGTTCACGCGCGACGAGACCATCGAGCTCTCCTCCCAATAGACAACAGCGAATCCACGCGCCATGGACCTGTACTGCGTAATGGACAACCCGGTCGAGCACAGCCGCTCGCCGCGCATCCATGCCCGGTTTGCCGAACTCTGCGGCCAGCAGATGGACTACAGCCGCCGGCTCGTTCCGGTCGGCGCCTTTGCCGAAGGCGTGGCCGCCTTCCGCCGCGAAGCCGCCGAGCGCGGCGACACGGCGCGCGGCTGCAACGTGACCGTGCCCTTCAAGTTCGACGCCGCTGCGCTCGCGCAGCACACCAGCGAGCGCGCCGTGCTTGCGCAGGCGGTGAACACGCTGCGCTTCGAAGCCGACGGCAGCATCCACGCCGACAACACCGACGGCATCGGGCTCGTCAACGACATCGTGCGCAATGCCGCCGTGCCGCTGGCGGGCCGCGAGCTGCTGCTGATCGGCGCGGGCGGCGCCGCGGCGGGCGTGCTCGGGCCGCTGCTGGACGCCGGCGCCGCGCGCATCGTGGTGGCCAACCGCACGGTCGGCAAGGCCATGGCGCTGGTGCAGCGCCATGCGGCACTGGCGCTGCGCCATGGGGCAGCGCTCGAAGCCTGGGCGCTCGGCGAGGTGCCCGGCAATTTCGACGTGGTGGTCAATGCCACGGCCTCCAGCCTTGCGGGCGACGCGGTGCCGGTGCGCGCGCAGGTGCTGCGCCCCGGCGCGCTCGCGGTCGACCTGATGTACGGCCCCGCGGCCGCCGGCTTCATGGCCTGGGCCGAAGCCCACGGCGCCGTACCGCGCGACGGGCTCGGCATGCTGGTCGAGCAGGCGGCCGAGGCCTTCGAGATCTGGCGCGGCGTGCGGCCGCCCGCCGCGCAGGTGCTGGCCGAATTGCGCGCCTCGCTCGCCGCCGGCCAATGAAGCGGCTGCTGCGGCTGGTGGCCTGCCTGCTGGTGGCGGGCGTGGCGATGGAGCTTTTCTTCGTGGGGCGCATCGCGGCCATGGCGGTGGTCGATCCGCAGAGCACCGCCTTCCAGCGCAGCGAAGCCTGGCAGATCGCCATCCACCAGGGAAGCAAGGGCGCGTGGCGCCAGGAGTGGGTGCCCTACGCGCAGATCAGCGACAACCTCAAGCGCGCCGTCATTGCGAGCGAGGATGCCGACTTCATCGACCACAACGGCGTGGAATGGGAAGCCATCGAGCGGGCGCGCCAGCGCAACGCCAAGGCCGAGGAGCTCGCCGCCAGGCGCGCCGCGCGTGCCATCGCACGCGGCAAGCCGGTGCGGCCGGTGCAGCTGCGCGGCGGCTCCACCATCACGCAGCAGCTCGCGAAGAACCTGCTGCTTTCCGGCGAGCGCACGCTGCTGCGCAAGGGGCAGGAACTGGCGCTTGCGATGGCGCTCGAGCTGCTGCTCGACAAGCGGCGCATCCTCGAGATCTATCTCAACAACGTCGAATGGGGCGAAGGCGTGTTCGGCGCCGAGGCGGCGGCCCAGTACTACTTCAGGAAGCCCGCCTCGCGCCTGAGCGCCGCCGAAGCCGCGCGCCTTGCCGTGATGCTGCCGAGCCCCAAGTTCTTCGAGCGCCGCACCGGCTCGTCCTACCTCAGCGGGCGGGCGTCGACGATCGTGGCGCGGATGCCGTCGGCCGAACTGCCCTGAGGGCTTCGCGCAGCGCTTCCATGGCCAGCACGGCTGCGAAGCCGATCGCATAGGCCAGCACGTCCCACCCGTCGGCCGTGCTGCCGAGCACGATGCGCAGGGCGCGGTTCGGAATGTGCAGGTGCCAGGCCGAGGCCAGGAACTGCCCCAATTCGACCGCCAGGCCCACGCCGAGCGCGGCCAGCGCCAGTGGCAGCACGCGCGCGGCGATGAAGGCCTTGAAGACGAGGTAGACCCACGCCACGGCCAGCACGTCGCCGAAGAAGCTCCGCAGCCAGCCCCAGCGCGCGCCGACAGTGGCCAGCAGCACGAGAACAAGGAACAGGGCCACCGCCCACACCAGGGAAAGAGGATCGAAACGCCATCGCATGCCCCGTATCATCGCGCCCATGCTGGCAAAGCTCACAGGTTGGTTGTTGTTGGGAATCGTCCGGTTGCTCACCGGCGCCCAGGCGCGCTGGTACGGCTGCCCGCCAAAGGCCGAGCAGCGCATCTATTTCGCCAACCACCAGAGCCACGCCGACCTCGTGATGATCTGGGCGGCCCTGCCCGAGGAACTGCGCAGCATCACGCGGCCGATTGCGGCGCGCGACTACTGGGCCAATACGCCCGTCAAGCGCTGGATCACGACCGAGGTGTTCAACGCGGTGTATGTGGAGCGCGCGGCGACGGCGACGGCCGCGCCTGCCGCAGCGCCGGCGGAACCCGAAGCGCCCCCGCCGCCCGTGCGAGCTGCCGCCACCGCGCCGCAGCCCGAGCGCATCGAACCCTCGATGGAGCCCCTGCTGCCGCTGGCGCCCATGGCACCGCCTGTCGTCGACATCACCCCCGAAGCCTTCGACGAAGTGCAAGGCCGGCTCGACCTTCCCGCTCCGCCGCCACCGCCACCACCGGCCGCGCCGCCCGTCGCACCGCCAGCCGTCGAGCCGGAGCCGCCCACGCCCGCCTCCGACCCGCTGGCGCCGCTGGTCGAGGCACTGCGCAGCGGCGACTCGATCATCATCTTTCCCGAAGGCACGCGCGGCCACACGGGAGAGCCGCAGAAGTTCAAGTCGGGCCTCTACACGCTCGCGACGATGTTTCCCGAGGTGGTGCTGGTGCCGGCATGGATCGACAACGTGCAGCGCGTGATGCCCAAGGGCGAGATCGTGCCGGTGCCGATCCTGTGCTCCGTCACCTTCGGCGCGCCGATCCGCGTCGAGGAAGGCGAAGAGCGCCGGCCGTTCCTCGATCGCGCCCGTGCCGCGGTGATTGCATTGCGCGATGTCTGAAATGAAACCTCGCCTTTCTTTGTGCCGCGTTGTGTTTAGGGCCTGCCGTTCAGGGCGGTGGTTGATCAGCCGCGAACCGACAGCGTGCCCAGGTGCACAGGGCATCGGGTGCTCCCCGCAGCGAAATCAAGGAGGAGGCCGCAGGCCGGGGGACATTCGCGGAGGGGAGTACCCGGTGGCCTGTGCACGCGCCCCGAACAAGAGCGCCTGCAACGCAAGCACCAACAACAACAGCGCGGAGGAAAACTGACATGAACCAGTTCCTGCGCAGCCTCACCCCGACCCAGCAGGTCGCGGCCCTGTTCCTCATCGTCTTCGGCCTGCTCGTGATCGTGAGCACCACCGCCTTCCTGCTGAGCTTCAGGGAACGGCGCAACCCCGTGCACGACGCCGCCTGGCAGGCCGAGCTTGCGCACTACCGCAAGCTGCTGGGCACCACCTGGTTCATGGTGATCGTGTTCTGGATCGGCTGGGCACTGGGCGAGACCGTCGCCACCGTGCTGTTCGCGCTCATCGCCTTCTTCGCGCTGCGCGAGTTCATCACGCTCTCGCCCACGCGGCGCGGCGACCACCGCAGCCTGATCCTGGCCTTCTTCGTCGTGCTGCCGATCCAGTTCTGGCTCGTCGCCACCGCGCGCTTCGACCTGTTCACCGTGTTCATTCCGGTCTACGTCTTCCTCGCGATCCCGGTCGCGAGCGCGCTGGCCGACGACCCGAGCCACTTTCTCGAGCGCAACGCCAAGCTCCAGTGGGGCATCATGGTCTGCGTCTACGGCATGAGCCATGTGCCCGCGCTGCTGCTGCTGAGCTTTCCGGGCTACGAAGGCAAGAGCGCCTTTCTCGTGTTCTTCCTGGTGTTCGTGGTGCAGACCTCGGTGCTGGTGCAGCACGTGATCTCGCGCCGCACCCAGCGCAAGCCCTTCGCGCCCAACGTGAGCCGCAGCTTCAACTGGACCAGCTGGGGCATCGGCATCGGGGTGGCCAGCCTCGTGGGCGCGCTGTTCTCGTTCATCACGCCCTTCAGGTTCGGCCAGGCCCTGGCGGTGTCCGTCATCGCCTGCATCGCGGGCTCCATGGGCCACCTGGTGATGAAGGCGCTCAAGCGCGACCGCGGCATTCCCAACTGGGGCAAGAAAGGCGTGGGCGTCACCGGCGCCAACGGCCTGCTCGACCGCGTCGATGCGCTGTGCTTCGCGGCGCCGATCTTCTTTCACTCGATCCGCTGGTACTTCAACCTCTGACATGCGCATTCTCGGCATCGATCCCGGCCTCCTGACCACCGGCTTCGGCGTGGTCGATTCGGACGGCCATGCACTGCGCTACGTGGCCAGCGGCACCATCAGCACGCGCCACCTTGGCAGCGGCAACCTGCCGGCGCGGCTCAAGGTGCTGTTCGACGGCATCGCGGAAATCGCTGCGCGCTACCAGCCCGATGCCTCGGCGGTCGAGATCATCTTCGTCAACGTCAATCCGCAGTCGACGCTGCTGCTGGGCCAGGCGCGCGGCGCCTGCGTGACCTCGCTGGTCAACAGCAATCTCAGCGTGGCCGAATACACCGCGCTGCAGATGAAGAAGGCAGTGGCGGGCCACGGCCAGGCCGCCAAGGCGCAGGTGCAGGAAATGGTGAAGCGCCTGCTCGACCTGCCGGGCCTGCCGGGCGCCGATGCCGCCGACGCGCTGGGCATTGCCATCACGCAGGGCATTGCCATCACGCA
>NZ_JBFTPJ010000029.1:0-14496 GCF_056398445.1 Variovorax sp. 01T439_2 | reverse complement strand
CGCGAAGGAATCGCGCGACATGTTCGAGACCATGAAGCGCGAGTATTCCCAGCGCCGGCTGCTCTTGGGCATCGACCGGCTCGACTACTCCAAGGGCATTCCCCAGCGCGTGCGCGCCTTCCGCGAGCTGCTCGCCAACTACCCCGAGAATCGCCGCAGCGCCACGCTGATCCAGATCGCCTCGCCCACGCGCGAGACGGTCGATGCCTACGGCGACATCCGGCGCGAGCTCGAAGCGCTGTGCGGTGCCATCAACGGCGACTACGGCGAGCTCGACTGGATGCCGGTGCGCTACATCCACCGCATGGTGGCGCGCAAGCGTGTGCCGGGGCTGTGCCGCGCGGCCGCGGTCGGGCTGGTGACGCCGCTGCGCGACGGCATGAACCTGGTCGCCAAGGAATACATCGCGGCGCAGGACCCGGCCGACCCGGGCGTGCTGGTGCTGTCGCGCTTTGCCGGCGCGGCCGAGCAGCTGAAGGAAGCACTGCTGGTGAACCCCTACGACACGCACGGCACGGCCGAAACGGTGCAGCAGGCGCTGCAGATGCCGCTCGAGGAGCGGCGCGAGCGGCACCAGAAGCTGCTGTCGCGCATCCGCGAGCAGGACATCCACTGGTGGCGGCGCAGCTTCCTGGAGGCGCTGCGCCACGCCGCAAGCCAGCGCTAGGAAGCCGACCGCTCAGCTTCCGGTCAGAAGCCGCACCAGCCGCATCACCGGCCGGGGCTCCGCGGGCCGAACCGCCGCTGTCTGCTGCCGTGCCTGCGCATGCACGCGCAGCCGCACCGGCGCCAGCGCCGACAGTTCGATCCAGCCGCCGCGTTCCAGGCGATGCACGTCGCCCTCGTTCAGCACGGTCTTGGCGGTGAACACGGTGTCGCCGAACCATGAGGGCGGCGACACGAGCAGCGCGCGGCCCTCCAGCATCTCGAGCCAGGTGGCGGGGTCGAGCGCCGCGCGCAAGGCCTCGCCCGGTTGCAGGACGACGGTATCGGGCAGTCGGTCGAGGGTGGTGGGGGACATGGCGCGCCTTCTGGAGTGGATGTGCCCATCGTAGGAATTCGGGCGCCCATAAAACAGGCACACACCCAGGCGATTCGCACCGGAACAGCGGTGGCCGCGGCGCATCTGTTATGGTCGTTTTCCTTCGCAACTGCATCTGTTTTTGGATGCGCGACAGGGGGAGCATCGAGGCCATGGATTCGCTACCGCTCTACCGCCAGCTCTCAGCGCACTACGTGGACGCGATCCACACCGGCTCGCTCAAGCAGGGCGACAAGCTGCCCTCGCTGCGCAGCCTCATGCGCCTGCACGGCATCAGCCTGTCGACCGCGCTGCAGCTGTGCCGCACGATGGAAAGCGACGGCTGGGTCGAGGCGCGCGACCGCTCGGGCTACTTCGTGCGCCGGCCGCGGCGCCTCGCCATCGCGCCGATGGAGGAGCCCCCGGCCGGCGTGCCGCCCGACCCGGCGCAGTACGTGGGCATCCACGCCAAGGTGTCGGACTTCGTGGCGCGCCGCCGGCAGCTTCCCGAGAAGCTCAACTTTTCCATCGCGCGCGGCGCGCCGGAGCTGTATCCGGCCGAGGCGCTGCGCAATGCGATGACGCGCATGCTGCGCCAGCAGCCCGACATGCTGACGATTGCGGCGCCGCTCAAGGGCCACCGCCAGTTCCGCGAGGTGCTCGCGCAACGCAGCCTGCGCGTGGGCATGGCGATCTCGCCGGAAGACATCCTGGTCACCAACGGCTGCATCGAGGCGCTCAACCTCGCGCTGCGTGCCGTGGCGCAGCCGGGCGACACGGTGGCGGTGGAGTCGCCCACTTTCTACGGCCTGCTGCAGGTGCTCGAGAGCCTGGGCATGCGCGCGCTGGAAATCCCGACCAGTCCGCAGACCGGCCTCTCGATCGAAGCGCTGGAGCTCGCGATCCGCACCTACGACAACATCAAGGCCGTGGTGGTGGTGCCGCACCTGCAGAACCCGCTGGGCAGCGTGATGCCCGACGCTCACAAGGCGCGGCTCGCGCAGCTGTGCGAGCGGCACGCGATTCCGCTGATCGAGGACGACACCTACAGCGAGCTGGTCGACGCCCCGACGCCGCCGCGCGCGCTCAAGTCCTGGGACACCGGCGGCAACGTGATCCACTGCGCCTCGCTGCACAAGATCCTCGCGCCCGGCCTGCGCCTGGGCTGGATCACGGCCGGCCGCTGGCATGCGCGGGTGGAAATGCTCAAGTACGCGCAGACCCGCAACAACGAAGGGCTCTCGCAAAGCGGCGCCGGCCTGTTCATGGCCACCGGCGCCTACGACCGCCACTTGCGCCATCTGCGCACCTGCCTGAAGACGCAGCGCGAGCAGACTGCCGATGCGATCGCCGGCTACTTTCCGGCGGGCACGCGCATCAACCTGCCGCCCGGCGGGCTGCAGCTGTGGGTCGAGCTGCCCGAGCGCCTGTCGTCATCGCGGGTCTTCGATGCGGCGCTCGCGGAGCGCATCGTGGTGGCGCCCGGCACGCTGTTCTCCAACTCCTCGCGCTTCGACCACTACCTGCGCATCAACTGCGGGTGGCCGTATGGCGAGGCGGTCGACACGGGCCTGCGCCGCCTGGGCCAGATCATCGAGACGCTGATGAGCCGCGGTGATGCCGGCACGGCTGCGGCGCCACTGCCCATGCGGCCGGCATCGCCCCCGGTTCCCATCCAGTCGCCCCAGGGGCGCCAGCTTCAGTCGAGCAGTGCCAGGGCCGCGTAGTCTCCGACCTTTTCGCCAAGCCCCGCGGGCACCAGCAGCACGCCGCGCGTGAGCGGCTTGAGCTTGCCGTCGACCTGCGCCTGCAGCCGCGGCAGCAGGAAGTCGCGGTGGTGCCAGAACACGCTGCCGCCCAGGCTGATGCGCTGGAGGTCGAGCGTGGCAATCAGGTTGTAGATCATGCGGCCCATCACGCGGCACAGCGCATCGACGATCTCGACGGCATGCGGCTCGCCGTCCGAGGCGGCCGCGAACAGGTCGGGCGCGGGCTGCCCGAAGCGGCGCGCGATGGAGTTGCCCGCCACCAGCGCCTCCACGTCGCCGAGGTTGCCGCAGCCGCAGAGCGCACCGCTGGCGTCGTCCACCACGAAGCTGTGGCCCGCATGGCCGGCATTGCCGTTCTTGCCACGCAGCGCACGGCCGTCCACGCACAGGCCCACGCCCACGCCGGTGCTCCAGGTGACGTAGGCGCAGTGGTCCAGGCCCTGCAGCGCGCCCCAGTGGCGCTCGGCCTCGAGCGCGGCCACGGCGTCGTTCTCGACCCGCACGCGGCCGAAGCGCCGGGCCAGCGGGGCTTCGATGATCGCCGTCATCCAGTTGTTGGGCAGGCCGCGCGCCGGCCCCGCAATGCCGCCGCAGATATTGGGCGTGGCCAGCTCCACCATGCCGTCGCGCAGCTCGAAGGGGCCGGTGGACGAGACGCCCACGCGGTCGATGTCGGCCGGCGCGATGCCCTGCTCGGCGCAGACCTCGTCGATCATGCGCATGATCTGCACCGCCACGGCGTCGTTGTCGCCGGTCTTGGCCGTCGGCTCGCTGCGGCGGCCGGCCAGCGGCGCATCGCTCGAAGGGGAAAGGCTCACGGCCACCTTGGTGCCGCCGATGTCAACGCAGGCTCTCATCGCGTGGTTCTTCTCTCTGGGTCTCTGGACGGGTTCATCAACAACGGCGCTAGACGAAGCGCGCCACCAGCGCCGCGATCATGCTGAGCACCAGGGTGCTCGAGATCGGCAGCTGCCATTCGCGGCCGAAGGCGCGGAATTCGAAATCGCCAGGCAGCCGCCCGAAGCCGAACCGGCGCAGCCAGGCCGTGAGGCCGCTCATGAGCACCAGGGCAAGGACGACGACGATCAGCCAGCGGATCATGGGAACAGTCTAGGCCGCAAGGATGGCCATGGCTTGTCGGTGAAGTTCGGGCGTTGCGGCCGCAATCACCCGGCCATCGGACTCCAGCCCCAGCGGCTGGCCCTGCCAATCGGTGATGACGCCGCCGGCGGCCTCGATCACGCCCGCCGGGCCCAGGTAGTCGTAGGGCTGCAGGCCGGTTTCCACCACGAGGTCGATGGTGCCGCCCGCGAGCTGCGCATAGCCGTAGCAGTCGCCGCCGAAGCGCCGCATCGCGCACTGCCGGCTCAGCCGGTCGAAGGCCTGCCAGTCGGCCGGCGCAAAGATGTCGGGCGAAGTGGTGACGATGCGCGCCTTGGCGACGTTGGTGCAGCTGCTCGCGTGCACCGGCTGGCCGTCGCGCGTCGCGCCCTGGCCGGCCTGGCCGACCCAGCGCTCCTTGAGCACCGGCATGTCGATCATGCCCAGCACCACGCGCGAGCCCTGCAGCACGCCGATCAGCGTGCCCCACAGCGGCGATCCGGTGATGAAGCTGCGCGTGCCGTCGATCGGGTCGAGCACCCAGACGCGCTCGGCGTCGAGCCGCTCGAGGCCGTGCTCCTCGCCGAAGATGCCGTCCGCCGCGGCGCGCACGGCAAGGATCTCGCGCATGGCCGTCTCGGCGGCGCGGTCCGCCAGCGTCACGGGGCTCTCGTCGGCCTTGGTGATGATGTCCAGCGGCGTGCGGAAATAGCGCATCGACTGCGCGGCGGCGGCATCGGCCAGCAGGTGCGCGATCGACAGCAGATCGGGGGCGGAAGAGCTCATGGGAAACCAAGCGTGCCAAAACTGCGATTAGACCCGAGCCGGGCCCGGTTTGACACGCATGGGGCCACCGCCCTAGCATGGTCCGGAAATTGCCACATCGACCACATGGCTTCATTTCAACTTCCGCGTCGCGCCCTGTTGGCGCTGGTGCTCGGCCTTGCGGCCGCGCTGGCCCAGGCCACCCCTTCCGCGTCGGAGCAAAAGCTCATCGACACGCTGATCCTGCGCGTCTCGAAGATGACGACGATGACCTTCATGCGCAACGGCGACGAGCACAACGCCGCCGATGCCGCCAAGCACATGCAGGCCAAGTTCGACCACTTCAAAGACGAGATCACCACGGCGGAAGACTTCATCGACCGCTGCGCCTCCCGCTCGGAGATGACGGGCAAGCCCTACAAGATCAAGATGCCGAACGGCTCGATGCGGGACGCCAACGAATTCCTCAACGCCGAATTGCGCACGCTGCGCCAGGGCGGCGGCAGCGGCAAGCCTGGCGCCGGTTGACCCGGCTGCATCGGGCCAAAGAAGAAGCCATCAGAAGGGCGTGTCGCCCACGATGGTGGTGCGATTGAGGCGGCGCCGCAGATGATCCGGCGTGCCGGCCGCCAGGTGCATCAGCGAGCGGTTGTCCCAGAACACCAGGTCGTGCGGCGCCCATTGGTGGCGGTACACGAACTGCGGCTTCACGCCGTGCGCGAACAGCTCGGCCAGCAGCGCGTCGCTCTCCTGCGGCGGCAGGCCGACGATGCGCGTCGTGAAATGCTCGCTGAC
Source organism: Variovorax sp. 01T439_2 (assembly GCF_056398445.1). Classification (NCBI taxonomy): domain Bacteria; kingdom Pseudomonadati; phylum Pseudomonadota; class Betaproteobacteria; order Burkholderiales; family Comamonadaceae; genus Variovorax; species Variovorax sp. 01T439_2. The sequence continues at coordinate 9,045 of NZ_JBFTPJ010000029.1, read as the reverse complement.
GAACAGCGCCTTGCGGCCGGTCTCGGGGTGCGTGCGCACCACCGGCTGCACGGCGGGCGCGACCTGGTCGATCTGCTCCTGCGAGAGCTTGGGCCGCCAAGGGTTCTTTGCGCGCAGCGCCTCGTACTTGGCAAGGTAGCTGTGCTCGGCCTTGAGCGGCAGGATGCGCTGCTGCAGCTCGGGAGAGAGCGTTTCCCACGCAAGATGCTGGTCGGCAAAGAGCGTGTCGCCGCCTTCGCTCGGCAGCTCCTGCGCATGCAGCAGCGAGCCCAGGCTGGGCTGGGGCTTGTACGAGATGTCCGAATGCCAGTAGACCCCCGCATCGCCCAGGCCGATGGGCTCGCCGTTCTCCTTGATGTTGGAGACGATCAGGATCTCGGGATGGTTCTTCAGATGGAACTGGTGCAGCACATGGATCTCGAGCGGGCCGAAGCGGCGGCTGAATTCGATGTGCTCGGCCGGAGTGATCTGCTGGTTGCGGAACACCAGCACATGGTGGTCCAGATGCGCGCGGTGGATGCGCGCGAAGTCTTCGTCGTTGATGGGCTTCGAGATGTCGAGGCCGACGATTTCTGCGCCCACGGGGGCGTTGAAGGGGCGCACTTCGAAGTGCTGGGGGGCGGTCACTGCGCGAATGTAGGTTTTAGTGAGGGGGTTCTCAACGAAATTTTTGTTGGTTGCTTATGTCAGAGCGTATGACTCCGATCCCCCTCAGCAAACCCCATCGCCTCCCACCCCTCCCCCACCGCAAACCCCACCACCTTGAACAGCTCCCCCATCTCATGCTCATGGACGAGCCGAGCCGCCATGCCTCTTTCTGCCGTGCTGCCCTGCCCCATCCGCTCGAGCAGCCCGCAGTTCAGCAGGAACCTCGCCTGGCTGGTGTAGCCCAGCACCTCGAGCCCGGCCTCCTGCCCCGCGAGCGCGATGCCGGTGAAATTGACGTGCGCCGTGATGTCCTTGTAGCCCACATCCGACAGCGGATCGCCGTCGGCCTGGTGCGCGCGGTGGCACATCACGGTGCCCATGTGGCGCTGCGGGTGGTAGTACTCGCGCTCCGGAAAACCATAGTCGATGAAGAAGGCCGCGCCGCTCTTCAGGCGGTCCGCCAGGGTCGCGACGAAGGCCTCCGCCTGCGGATGGATCTCGGTCAGGTAGTCGTGCTCGCCGGACACCTCGAACGGCGGCCGCAGCGCGGTCTCGCGGTCGGCCCAGGCCCAGCCGTCGGCGCGCACGTTGCGCACCACGCCGCGCTCGAACCACTGGCCGCCCACGCGGGCCAAGAGCTGCACCGGCATCGCGTCGAGCACCTCGTTGCCGACCACCACGCCCTGCATCGCCTCGGGCAGTTCGCCGAGCCATTCCACGCGGTCTGTGTAGCGCGCCAGCGCCTGCTGCTGGCGCTCGCGCAAGGTGCCGGACAGGTCGACGATGCGGTAGCGCACGTCGCCGCGGCCGATCTCGTCGAGCGCGTGCAGCAGCTGCACGGCGAGCGCGCCCGTGCCGGCGCCGAACTCCCAGACCGTGTCGGTGCCGGTCTTCTCCAGCGCCTCGGCCACCTGCGCCGCGAGCGCCTGGCCGAACATGGGCGTGAGCTCCGGCGCCGTCACGAAGTCGCTGCCCGACGACGGCATGTGGCCGAACTTGGCCGAGCTGTTGGCGTAGTAGCCCAGCCCCGGCGCATACAGGGCCAGCGCCATGAAGCGGTCGAAGCCGATCCATCCGCCCGCCCGTTCCACCGAACGGGCAATCAGGATGTCGAGGGCCATGGGTAAACTGTTTGTCGTCGTTTTTGTCGTCACCCGCCGATTCTCCCTTCTCTGCCCGCATGAGCACAGCGCCCCTTCCTCTTGTTACGCCAGCCCGCCGCACCGTCCTCGTCACGGGTGCCGGCCGCCGGCTGGGGCGCGAGATCGCGCTGGCGCTGGCCGCGGGCGGCTGGCAGGTGGCGGTGCACTACCGCAGCTCGCGCGCCGAGGCCGAGCAGACGGCGGCCGATTGCGCGGCCCTCTCGGGCACTTCGGCGCCGTTCGAGGCCGACCTGCTCGACGAAGGCGCCACCCGCGCCCTGCTGCCGCGCGTGGCGGCGCACTTCGGCAGCGTCGATGCCGTGGTCCACAGCGCAGCGCTCTTCGAACACGACGACGCCGCGAGCTTCAGCTACGCGCTCATGGAGCACCATGCGCGCAGCAACACCGGTGCGGCCATCGTGCTGGCGCAGGCGCTGCACGACCACCTGGCGCTGCGCGGCGACGCGCAGGGCGCCGTCGTGCACATGCTCGACCAGAAGCTCTGGAACCCGAACCCCGACTTCCTGAGCTACACGCTGTCGAAGGCCGCGCTCGAGGCCGCCACGCCCATGCTGGCCCTGGCGCTGGCGCCGCGCGTGCGGGTGGTGGGCGTGGCGCCCGGCCTCACGCTGCCCAGCCACATGCTCGACGAGGACAGGTTCTCGAAGCTGCACACGCTCTCGCCGCTGGGCCGCTCTTCCACGCCGGCCGACGTGGCGGCCACGGTGAAGTTCGCGTTGGAGAACAACTCGATCACCGGCACCACGCTCGTGGTGGACGGCGGCCAGCACCTCATGAAATTCGACCGCGACTTCTCGCTGATGTGAGCCCCACCATGCCCTCCAACCCGATCGGCCGCCAGACACTCACCCTGCAGGGGCTGCGCTTCGACGCCAACCTGGGCATCCTCGACCAGGAAAAGACGGCCCCGCAGCCGATCCAGGTCGATGCCGAGCTGCACCTGGGCGCGCAGCCGCTGCTGCCGAAGGACGACGACATCTACCACGTGCTGGACTACCGGAAGGTGCGCCGCATCATCATCGACGAGTGCACGGCCGAGCATGTGAACCTGCTCGAAACGCTCATCGGCAAGCTCGCGCAGCGCCTGCTGCAGCTGCCCGGCGTGGTCGGCGTGCGGGTGAAGATCGCCAAGCTCGAGATCTTCGACGACTGCGAGGTGGCTATCCGCATGGAAGCCGGGGAATGGTGAACCGAGGCAAAATCGGGCCCTCCTCCCCCCGATTTGCCTGACCGAAGCAGCCCACCCATGAACGCCGTCTGGATCGACGAGGCGCCCGTCGCCGGCGCCGCCACCAATTCCCTGAAGATCGAGCGCGAAACGCACAAGCTCGAGAAGCGCCTGTGCCGCGAAGTCGGCCGCGCCATCGTCGACTACAACATGATCGAGGAGGGCGACAAGGTCATGGTGTGCGTCTCGGGCGGGAAGGACAGCTACGCCATGCTGGACATCCTGCTCAAGCTCAGGGCCCGCGCACCGATCCACTTCGACATCGTCGCGGTCAACCTCGACCAGAAGCAGCCCGGCTTCCCCGAAGAGGTGCTGCCCAGATACCTGAGCGAGCTCGGCGTGGACTTCCACATCGAGAACCAGGACACCTACAGCATCGTCAAGCGCGTGATCCCCGAGGGCAAGACCACCTGCGGCCTGTGCAGCCGGCTGCGCCGCGGCATCCTGTACCGCGTGGCGGACGAACTGGGCGCCACCAAGGTCGCGCTCGGCCACCACCGCGACGACATGCTGCAGACCTTCTTCCTCAACATGTTCTTCGCGGGCAAGCTCAAGAGCATGCCGCCCAAGCTGGTGAGCGACGACGGCAAGCACATCGTGATCCGCCCGCTCGCCTACGTGGCCGAGAAAGACCTGGTGCGCTGGGCCCAGCACCGCGAATTCCCGATCATTCCGTGCACGCTCTGCGGCAGCCAGGAAAACCTGCAGCGCAAGCAGGTCGGCGAAATGCTGCGCGAGTGGGACAGGAAGCACCCCGGCCGCGTGGAGAACATGTTCACCGCGCTGCAGAACGTGGTGCCCTCGCACCTGCTCGACGGAACGCAGCACGACTTCAAGGGTCTGAAGGCGACCGGCGTGGCCGACGAAGACGGCGACAAGGCCTTCGACACGCCCTCCTTCGACCTGCTCTCCCAGGCACCTGCAGCCCTGCGCATCCTTCAGGGCTGAGCGGGCAACCCAGGGGAATTTTGGGCCGCGGAGCCCGGAGATCCTCATGAAACGTGCGTTTTCAGCTCTTCTTCTGATAGCAAGCCTGAGCGGCTGCGCCACCTCCTGGGTGGTCGACAGCGATGTGAAAAGCTTCTCGTCGCTCGCCACCGTGGCGCCGGGCGCCAGCTACCGCTTCGAGCGCCTGCCGTCGCAGCAGGCCGACCTCGCCCGGCAGGAATCGCTCGAGGCCATGGCCGCCGCCGCGCTCGACAAGGTCGGCCTGCGCCGCGACGACGCCAGGCCGCAGTACAGCGCGCAGATCGGCGCACGCGTCGCGGCCGGCCTCTCGCCCTGGGCCGATCCATGGCTCTTCGACGGCCCCTGGGGCTATGGCTACGGCTATCCCGGCTATGCACGCCGCTGGTACGGCGGCGGCTGGTACGGCGGCCCGGCCTTCATGCCACCCGCGGCCAATCCCTGGTACGAGCGCGAAGTGAGCATCGTGCTGCGCGACATCGGCACGAACCGCGTGGTCTACGAAACGCGGGCCCGCAACGAGGGCCMGTACAACGTCAGCGCGACCATCCTGCCGGTGATGTTCGAGGCGGCGCTGCAGGGCTTTCCGAATCCGCCGCAGGGCGAGCGCCGGGTGAACATCGAGCTGTCCGCCGCAAAGAAGAAATGACGCGCTCCTAGAATCCAGCAGATGGAAGAAGCCACCCGCCTGATTGCCGTTCGCCATGGCGAAACCGCCTGGAACGTCGACACGCGCATCCAGGGCCAGCTCGACATCGGGCTCAACGACACCGGGCTCTGGCAGGCCCGGCGCGTCGGGCAGGCGCTGGCGCACGAAGACATCGGCGCGATCTACGCCAGCGACCTGTCGCGCGCCTGGCAGACCGCGCAGGAGATCGCCAGGCCCCACGGCCTCACGGTGCAGCCCGAGCCCGGCCTGCGCGAACGCGCCTTCGGCCGCTTCGAGGGCATGAGCTTTGCCGAGATCGAGTCCACCCTGCCCGACCAGGCCCGGCGCTGGCGCGAGCGCGATCCCGAATTCCAGCCCGAGGGCGGCGAGAGCCTGCTGGTCTTCCGCGAGCGGGTGACGCGCGTCGCATCGAAGCTGGCCGCGCGCCATCCGGGCCAGCTGGTGACGCTGGTGGCGCACGGCGGCGTGATGGACGTGCTCTACCGCGCCGCCACGCGCCAGGAGCTGCAGGCGCCGCGCACCTGGCAGCTCGGGAACGCCGCCATCAACCGCATGCTGTGGACGCCCGAGGGCTTCAGCCTCGTGGGCTGGAGCGATACCGCCCACCTGGCGGCGGACGACGACGTTCTCGACGAGACCACAACCTAGGCGTGCGAGGCCGCGTGCCCCGCGGCACCGCCACYAGCCTCGGCCTTGGCCTCGCCCGGCAGGTCGACCATCGGCCCGGTGCCGCTGTAGCGGTCGAGCGCGAGGTAGATCGCGGGCGTGATGTAGAGCGTGATCACCTGCGAGAAGATCAGCCCGCCCACCACCGCCACGCCCAGCGGCTGGCGCAGCTCGGCGCCGGCGCCCAGGCCCAATGCGAGCGGCAGCGCGCCCATCAGCGCGGCCAGCGTGGTCATGAGGATCGGGCGGAAGCGCAGCCGGCAGGCCTCGCGGATCGCATCGACCGGCTTCATGCCCTCGGTGCGCTGCGCATCAAGGGCGAAGTCGATCATCACGATCGCGTTCTTCTTCACGATGCCGATCAGGAGCAGGATGCCGATGGTCGCGATCAGCGTCAGGTCGAAGCCGAAGATCTTGAGCGAGAGCAAGGCGCCCACGGCCGCCGACGGCAGCCCGGCCAGGATGGTCAGCGGGTGGATGTAGCTTTCGTACAGCACGCCCAGCAGCACGTAGATCACGAGCACGGCCAGCACCAGCAGCACGGCCTGGCTGGCCTGCGAGCTCTGGAACACCGCGGCATCGCCGCCGTAGGTGGTGATGATCGACTGCGGCATCTTCAGCTCTTCCTTGAACTGGTCGATCTTCGCGGTCGCGTTGCCCAGCGGCACGTCGGGCGCGAGGTTGAACGACACCGTCACCGCCTGCAGCTGCCCCTGGTGGTTGACCGAGGTGGGCCCCACGGTGCGCTTGACGGTCGAGAAGGCCGACAGCGGCACCAGCCGGCCGCTGGTGCTGCGCACCGACAGGCGCGACACGTCGTCCTCGAACTGCCGGTCGTTGTCGGCGGCCGAGAGAATCACCTGGTAGGTGTTGCTCGCGCCGTAGATGCTGCCGATCTGCCGGTCGCCGTACGCGTTGTAGAGCGCGGTGCGCAGGTCGCCCACGGCCACGCCGAGCACGCCGGCCTTGTCGCGGTCGATCTCCAGCGTGGCCTGCAGGCCGCGGTTCTGCGAATCGCTGGTGACGTCGCGGAAGGCCGGATCGGCGCGCATGCGCTCCATGAGCCGCGTGGCCCAGGGCACCATCTCGCCCGCATTGACGCTCTGCAGCGTGTACTGGAAGCGCGCCTTGCTCTGGCGGCCGCCCAGGCGCAGGTTCTGCACCGGCTGCATGTAGACCGCGATGCCCGGGATCTCGCGGAAGCGCTGGCGCAGCGATTCGAGCACCGCGGCCATCTTGGGACGCTGGCTGCGCGGCTTGAGCACCGCGAACAGGCGGCCGGAGTTCTGCGTGGCGGTGGGACCGCCCACGCCGACGAACGAGCTCACGTAGGCCACGCTCGGATCGGCCTGCAGCGAAGCGGCCACGCGTTCCTGCAGCGCGTTCATGGCGGTGAAGGAAATGTCCTCGGCCGCTTCGGTGGTGATCTGGATCTGCCCGATGTCCTCCTCGGGGAAGAAGCCCTTCGGAATGGAGACGAACAGCCAGGCCGTGACGACGAAGGTGCCGCCGGCCAACAGCAGCATCAGCTTGCGGTGCGCGAGCGTCCAGTCGAGCGTCCGCATGTAGTTCGCATGCACCCAGCGGTAGCCGCGCTCGAAGGCGCGTCCCACGGCGGTGCCGGGCTCGGGGTGCTCTTCCTCGTGGTCGAGCGCGCCATCCTTGCGCGGCACGTGCTTGAGCAGCCGGCTCGCGAGCATCGGCACCAGCGTGAGCGACACGATGGCCGACACCAGCACCGCCAGCGCCACCACCACCGCGAACTCATGGAACAGCAGGCCGATCACGCCCGGCATGAAGAAGATGGGAATGAACACCGCCACCAGCGAGATCGAGATCGAGATGATGGTGAAGCCCACCTCGCGCGCGCCGCGCAGCGCCGCGGCCATCGGCTCCATGCCTTTCTCGACGTAGCGCATGATGTTCTCGAGCACCACGATCGCATCGTCCACCACCAGCCCCACGGCCAGCGTGATGCCCAGCAGCGAGACGTTGTCCAGGCTGTAGCCGAAGGCATAGAGCAGCGCCACCGCGCCGATCAGCGAAATGGGAATGGTGGCCGCCGGAATCAGCGTGGCCACCAGCCGGTGCAGGAACAGGAAGATTACCAGCACCACCAGCGCGACGGTGCCCAGCAGCGTGAGCTGCACGTCGTGCACGGCTTCGCGGATGGACAGCGAGCGGTCGTTCACCATGTGGATCTCGACCGATTGCGGCAGCTCCGCCTTGAAGCGCGGAATGAGTGCGCGCACCGCATCCACCACCTGCACGGTGTTGGCGTTGGGCTGGCGCTGCACGGCCAGCGAGATGGAGCTCTGGCCGTTGAAGCTGCTGGCGGTCTTGACCGATTCGAAGCTGTCCTCGATGGTGGCCACTTCGTCCAGCCGCACCGGCGCGCCGTTGCGCTGCCCGACGATCAGCTTGGCGAAATCTTCCGCCCTCGTGAGCTGCCGGTTGGCCTGGATGGTGAGCGTCTGGCGCGGCCCGTCGAGCACGCCGACGGGCGTGTTGGCGTTGGCCGAATTCACTGCCTTGGCCAGCTCGTCGAGCGTGATGTTGCGCGCATTGAGCAGGTCGGCGTTGGCCTTGATGCGCACCGCAAAGGCCTTGCGACCGTACACGCCCACCTGCGCCACGCCGTCGATGGTGGAAAGCGTGGGCGAGATCAGGTTCTCGGCGTAGTCGTTGAGCTCGGCCGGATTCATCGACGGCGAGATCAGCGCGATGAACAGCACCGGCGCGTCGGCCGGATTGACCTTGCGGTACGAAGGCAGCTGCGTCAGTTCCTGCGGCAGCTGTCGCTGGGCGCGCAGCAGCGCGGCCTGCACGTCGACCGCGGCGGCATCGATGTCGCGGCTGCTCACGAATTCCAGCGTGATCGAGCTCACGCCCTGGGTGTTGACCGAGCTGATGGTCTGCAGGCCCGGAATGGTCGAGAACTGCTTCTCCAGCGGCAGCGCCACCGACGAAGCCATGGTGTCCGGGCTCGCGCCCGGCAGCTGGGCGTTCACGTTGATGACCGGCGTGTTGTAGCTCGGCAGCGCGGCCACCGGGATGCTGAAGTAGGCAAAGATGCCCGCCACCACCGCCGCCGCGGACAACAGCACCGTCATCGCGGGACGACGGATGCACAGCTCCGAGATGTTCATGCGCGTTCCCGGGGAGCCTGGGTGTCCGAGGAGGCCGCACTGCCCGGCGTGACGCCGGTGGTACCGGCCGGCGCGGCCTTTTTATCGGCCCTGACCTTGCCGCCCGGGCGCACGTTCTGGCTGCCCTCGATGACCACCTGCTCGCCCGGCTCGACGCCGCTCACCGCCACCTTGGTGCCGAAGGTGTGGAGCACCTGCACCTTGCGGCGCTTGGCATTCATGGCCTGGTCGACCACGTAGAGCGAAGCGCCCTCGGACAGCATCATGAGCGCCGCGGCCGGCACCACCGTGGCGCCGGAGAGCGTGCGAACCGTGATCCGGGTGCCGACGAACTGGCCCGGCCAGAGGCTCTGGTCGGCGTTGTCGAACACCGCCTTGGCGCGCACCGTGCCGATCTGCGGATCGACCGTGTTGTCGACGAAATTGAGCACGCCGCTGAGCGGCTCGCGGCGTCCGACGACCAGCGCCTCCACCTTGGCCCGGCTGCGCGCCGCCGCCAGCAGGTCCTGCAGGTTGGCCTCCGGCACCGGGAAGCTCACCGCGATGGGATCGAGC
>NZ_JBFTPJ010000028.1:0-17951 GCF_056398445.1 Variovorax sp. 01T439_2 | reverse complement strand
GCTCAGGACCGAGGTCGAACAGATGTTCGCCAATGCGGGCCTCGGTGCGCTGGACGTGCGCGTCGAGACCGACACCTCGGCCACGCTCATGATTCCGCTGCTGCGGCGAAGCGACCTGATCACGGTGCTTCCCGAGCAAGCGTTCCAGCCGCTCGCAGGCGAAGGGTTGGCGGCGCTGGACGTCGACCTGCATGCGCTGACGGGCGAAGTCACGGTCTATCACCGACGCAAGACGCMCTCCGTGGGACTGCTGATGGAACTGAAGCACCGGCTCGAGGCGCAGGCCCGCAGCAACTCCCTGTCTAGCTAGCGCAGCCAGCATTCCGCCCAGGAATCGATGTAGGAAGAAAAGTCGCCGGGACCTCCCTAGAGTTCTCGAACGGCTCCGGAGCGTTCTTTCGCAACATCCCGGATCATGCCGCCGCCATCGCGGTCCATGGCCAATGACCAGACCGCGGTCCCTCCCTATCGGCGAAGCCGGAAAGCGGCTTTGCAAAGAGAAAGCGACCGATGGATCTCAGGCAAAGCCTGTACGAACGCTTCCGCCAATCCGCGCAAGCATTCGAAAACAACCCCTTCCTGGCCGTTCCCGCACGCTTGGCCAACGCATGGGAGGTGCAACGGGAACTCCAGTTCGGTGAAGTCCTCGGCCGGGTCGACGCGCTGAAGGCGCAGTATGCGGACCAGGGTGTGGGCGAGGGAGACCRTGTGGCACTGGCCTTCGAGTCGCGGCCCGAGTTCGTCTTCCACTATCTGGCGCTCAACGCGCTGGGTGCCTGCGTGGTGCCGCTGAATACCGACCTGACGGTTGCCGAGCTGTCCTACCAGCTCGGGCACTCCGGCTGCGGTGCGGTGATCGGCCTGCCCGCGCTGCAGCCACTGCTCGCGGGTTCCATCGAAGCCTCGGGCCGCGCCATCCCGCTGAGCACGAATGGTCCGCAGGGGCTGCGCCGCTTGCCGCGCCGCGGCAATACGGCCGCGGTGCCAACCGAACCCTTGGACCGTGCGGCCGCCATCCTCTATACCTCAGGCACGACCGGCAGGCCCAAGGGCTGCGTGCTGAGCAACGACTACCTGCAGACGGCGGCGGACTATGCGCGCCAGCTGCCGCCGCATCTGGCCTTTGCAGTCGGCTCGGAGCGGCAGATGAATCCGCTGCCGCTCTATCACATGAACGCGATCAACACGCTGGGCACCGCCATCGTGACGGGCTCCTGCTATGTGATGCCGGGACGGTTCAGCGCGACGCACTGGTGGAACGACATCGCCGACACCGGAGCGACGCGCTTCAAATATCTTGGAATCATGATCCCGGCATTGCTGGGGCAACCCGAAACCGAGCGCGACCGGCACTCGGGTGTGAGCGTGGCGTTTGGCGCGGGCGTCGATCCGGTGCTCCACGAGCGGTTCGAAACGCGGTTCGGCATCCCGCTCATCGAGGTCTGGGGAATGACGGAAACCGGCCGCTTCATGTGCGTCGACCGCGAGCCGCGCCAGATCCATACGCGGGCATGCGGCCGACCGCTGCCGGGGCTGCAGGCCCGCATCGTCGACGACGCGGGGCACGAAGTGGCCGACGGCACCGCAGGCGAACTGGTGGTGCGCCACACCGCAGAAAACCCGCGCCAAGGCTTCTTCAGCGGCTACCTCGACGACCCGGAGGCGACCGAAGCCGCGTRGGCCGGCGGCTGGTTCCACAGCGGCGACCTGTGTACGCGTTCGACCGATGGCTTGTTCACCTTCGTCGACCGCAAGAAGAACATCGTGCGACGCAGCGGCGAGAACATCTCCAGCGCGGAAGTCGAAGCCGTGCTGGCCGCCAGCCCGCTGGTCAAGCAGGTCGCCGTGATGGCGGTGCCCGACGATCTGCGCGACGAGGAGGTTCTTGCCTGCGTGATTCCGGCCGCTGGGACGGCCCGCGACCATTCCCTGGCCATGGCGCTGCATCAGTTTGCTGCGGAACGGCTTGCCTACTACAAGCCACCCGGCTGGATCTGCTTCGTCGACGAACTGCCGATCACCGGCACGCAGAAGGTGCAGAAGCACCGCATCTTCCCCGACGGCTTTCGCGCCGATCTTCCCGGCCTGCACGACCTGCGCGACCAGAAGCGCTGGAAGAAGTGAAGCAGGCCGCCATCGTTCCAAACCACGCCAACAGAGAGAAAGAAAGCATGACAGAAGTCACCTCCAGCTTGGGGCCCAGCCGCAGCCGCCCCTATGGTCTGGGCGATCGCTATCACCTCCAGCACGTCCACCTGTTCGCGTCGAACATCGACGAGACCATCGCGTTCTATGAAAAGTGGTTCGATGCCCGCGTCACCTGGGACGGCGACTATGGCGGTGCACGCAACGTGTTCATGAAGATCGGCATTGGCGCCATGCACCTGTACGAGCAATCGCCGCGCGATCTGGGCCGCAATGCCGTGCATCACCTGGGGATGCAGGTGGTCGGCCTGCAGGAGGTCTACGAGCGCATGAAGGCGGCGGGCCTGCATCTGCCCAACCCCGTGCGCGAGCACTCCGGCGGCGGCTACTTCATGGTCAAGGCACCGGACGATGTGCTGCTCGAGGTGTTCGAGCCTGGCAGGAACCGCGATCCGCGCGTGCGGGATTACTACGGACTGGGCACCGGCGAATAAGACGACCGCGCTGGCATTCACGTTCACAAGAATCGCTGCCCGCCATACGAACCGGCGCAGCAACCGAAGGAGACAAACATGCAATTCATCAAGATCGTCATCGCGGCCGCGGCCCTCGCCTGCAGCGGCTTTTCATCGGCCCAGAGCTACCCCACCAGGCCGGTGACCCTGGTGGTGCCGGCCGCGCCCGGCGGGGGAACGGACATTCTGGGCAGGGTGTTTGCCGAACAGCTCAAGAAGCGGCTGAACCAGCCGGTGCTTGTGGACAACAGGGCAGGCGCCTCAGGAATGATCGGAACGCAAGCGGTTGCCAAGGCAGCCCCGGATGGCCATACCTTGCTGTTCACCTATTCGTCGCCGATCTACTACGCGCAGCACACCTTCAACAACGTTCCATACGACGTCAAGCGCGATCTGGCGGTGATCTCGGAGGTTGCGACCAACACGATGATCCTTGTGGTGAACAAGGATGTGCCCGCAAGGAACATGAAGGAGTTCATTGCATGGGCAAGAAAGGAGAAGGGACATCTCAGCTACGGATCCCTTGGCACAGGCTCGGGTGGGCATCTCACGGCAGCGTACCTGAGCAAGACTCAAGACCTTGATATGGTCCACGTGCCCTACAAGAGCGAGGCGCCTTTTGCCCAGGATCTTGCGGCGGGAATGGTGCCCTGGGGAATGGGAACGCTCGCTTCCCTGATCCCGAGCTTGTGACCATGTCTTGGTTCGTGCTGGCGGCTCCCGCAGGAACGCCAAAGCCGGTCCTCGAACTGCTCGAGAAACACGCACGCGAAATAGCGCATACCCCCGCGATGAAGGCAAGGCTGGAGGAGCTGGGGATGGACGCTGTTGGCGGCAGTGCAGCCGACTTTCGTCGCAACTTCGATGCCACGGGGCCTCTCATCGAGAAGCTCGTGAAGATCTCGGGCGCTCGAAACGAATAGGTCATTCGTGACAACGCCCAAGGTCTCGCCCTGCCGCACGGAAGAGGTTCAGCGCGCGGTCGCCGCCATCAGCATGGCTTTCAGCTCCAGCTGCACATCATCGAGCGCCCGCGTGCTGCGCGAGGCTCGGCACATCGCCACCGTGCCTTCGATGGCAGCCACGGTGAGCGCCCCCAGCCGCTGCGCGCGGCCTGCGGCCACGCCCTCGCGTCGCAGCGCGGCGGCGAGGATGGCTTCCCAGCGCTCGAAGGCCTCGCGAGCGAGTTCGCGAAGGTGCTCCCCCGATGCGGCGTCCTCTTCGTCCGCCATGGGTTCCACCGCCACCGCCAGCACAGGGCAGCCGGCCTCGAAACCGGAGCTCTCGAGGATGCGCCGCCACCAGCCGACGAAGGCCTGCAGGCCTTCCACCGCGCCGCGCTCCTTCATCAGCGTTTCCAGCGGCACCGCCACGCTCTCGGCGGCGTGGCGCACCGCCTCTTCCAGCAGCTGCTGCTTGCCGCCGGGGAAATGATGGCCCAGCGAGCCGCGCGGCGTGCCGGTGTGCTGCACCACGGTTCGCAGGCTCGTGGCGTGCACGCCGCGCCGGCTCAGCAGGTCGGCGGCGCCGGCGATCATCTTGTCTCTGGTGGTGGAGGACATGCGGGTTCTTCTCTATGTCGAATGTCATAGGGAGTGTATGATGAAAATTAATATGACACTTGACATAGAAATGACGACGCCCAGCCCAAGGAGAACCCGCCATGGCAGATGAAACCATCGCGCCGCAGGTGCAAATGTCGGTCCAGGACCACGTATGCGTGATCTCGCTGGACAACCCGGCGAAGAAGAACGCCATCACGCCGGAAATGATGCAGCAGCTGTCGCAGCACCTCACGGCTTTCGACGATGACGACGAGCTCTGGGTGGCCGTGCTGGACCCGGCGGGCGAGCACACCACCGCGGGGCTGGACATGCCGAAGTTCTTCGGCCCGGGCGCAACCGCGAAGCCGATCCCGCCGCAGCAGGTGGATCCGCTCGGGCTGGGCCGGCGCTGCCGCAAGCCGGTGATCTCCGTCGTGCACGGCATCACCTACACAGTGGGCATCGAGATGATGCTCGCGGCCGACATCGTCATTGCGGCCGACACGGCGCGCTTTCACCAGCTGGAGGCCAAACGCGGCATTGCGCCGCTGGGCGGGGCGCACTTCCGCTACCTGCAGCGCATGGGCTGGGGCAATGCGATGCACCTGCTGTTCCTGTGCGAGGAGTTCTCGGCGCAGCGCGCGCTGGAGGTCGGCCTGGTGCAGGAGGTTCATTCCTACGGCGCCCACCGCGAGCGCGCGCTCGACATCGCTCGCCGCATCTGCGCCTGTGCGCCCATCGGCCTGCGCGCCACCAAGGCGGCGGCGCTGACGTACGTGCAGCAGGGCGAGGCCGCTGCGATCGCCGCCATTCCCGAGATCCGCAAGCAGGTCTTCGCCAGCGCCGACTTCAAGGAAGGCCTTCAGTCGTTCATGGAACGGCGCGAGGCCCGCTTCCAGGGCCGCTGAAGCTCCGGCCACCGCCTCGTTCAATCTCGTCCACTGATCCCGTCATGACCATCGTTACCGTAACCACTCCCGAAGGCCGTCTTTCTCTCGAACAGCGGCGAGAACTCGCCCAGTCGCTGACCGACGCGGTGCTCGTCCCCGAGGTCGGCCAGTTCGCGCCGCCAGCCCGCATCGGCTTCCAGGTGCACTTCGTCGAACGCACGCCCGATCGCATGGCGATCGGCGGCCGGCTGCTTTGCGACCAGTCGCCTGCGCCCGACGTCGCCACCTTCGACATCTGCGTGATGGATGCGGCCTGGCCGACGCCGGTGCGCAAGCAGGTGACCGAGAACGTGCTGGGCGCAATGGCCAAGGCGTGCGCCATGGAGCAGCCATCGCCGGCCTGGTGGACCACGTTCCGCACCATCGACGAAGGCAGCTGGGGTTCGCGCGGCAGCGTGCTGTCGATCCTGGACCTGTTGGGCAGCGGCGTATTCACGCCCGAACGCGTGGCCGAGATCCGCAAGGCCCTGGGCTGAACGCGCCAGGCGCGAAGCTCTCCTCCGAGGACACTGACAAGAAGCGAGGCATCCATCATGGCGATCATCGTCGCGGTCAAGTACAGGCTGCAGCCCGGCAAGCGGGACGAGCTGCTGACCTTCGTCTCGGAAAACGTCATCAATACCCGGTGCGAGCCGGGCAACCTGGAATACACCCACTACCCGTCTCTCGAGGACGAGCAGGAGATGTTCGTCTTCGAGATGTGGGAAGACATGAAGAATCTGGATGAACACATCCGCATGCCCCACTACGTCGCGTTTGCCGACAGGCGCATGCCGATGCTGGAGTCCTGGGAGGCCCGGATCTACGAGGCTCGTCTCCTGCGCGAGGTAAAGAAGGCGCCTTTGTCGGACTGAAGGTCGCTTGAAGTCGCCCTTCTTGCCCGTCGCGGCCACGCCGCTGTCGGCAGCCGGGCCGCGGCGCGACTCTGCACACGCGGGCTCAGTCAGAAGGTCAGCACGACCCTGCCAGATACGCGCAGGCCGCCCTCGACCGCGGCGATTGTGGCAACGGCTTCGGAGAACGGCTTCTCCAGGCCGATCGCAGGCTTCAGAGTGCCCTGGGCTGCGAGCTCGGCGATGGCGGCCAGATGTTTGAACCCCATCGTCGCGAACGCGATCTTGTAGCGGCGCGACAGCAGTCCATGGACAATCCTGCGCGGTGTCGGGTTGATGTCGATGAAAAGGCCCTTGGGCTTGAGCATCGACATTCCGCGACGCAAGTCCAGCGTGCCGGCCGTGTCGAAGATCGCATCGAATGGCTCGACACCATGCCACCAACCCTCGACTGCGTAATCGAAGACTGGATACACACCCGCCGCCTTCGCGGCATCCATGGATGCCCGGCTGCATGTCCCGGCAACCTGAGCACCGTTGGCAACGGCCAGCTGGACCGCCATCGAGCCCACAGCGCCCGTGCAACCGTTGATCAGCACGCGCGCGCCTTTCGACACCTGCGCCTTGTCGAGAATCGCCGCCCAGGCCGTGGCAGCGGAAATCGGAAGACAGGCGGCTTCGGCGAACGAGAGTTGCGGCGGCTTCTTAGCCACATGGCGGGAATCGGTCACCAGGACCTCCGCAAAGGCTCCTGGCTTCTTGAAATCCATAGTGCCGAAGACCTCGTCGCCCACCTGGAACTCGCGCACGCCCTCGCCCACTGCCTCGACCACGCCGGCGAAGTCGGACCCCATGCCCTTGGGAAATTCCCTGCCCATGAAGAGCTTCATGGCGCCTTGTCGCTGTTTCCAGTCCAGCGGGTTGATGGCTGCTGCCCTGACCCTGACCCGCACCTGTCCCGGCGCCGGCTGCGGCGCCTCGCAGTCCGCCATGCGCATCGTGGCAGCACCGCCGTAGTGATCGAACTGGACCCGATTCATGGATTCTCCGATAGTTGCACCGAGTGCAGATATTAATGCACTCAGTGCAAATATGCAACCAGTGCAATCGCCTGCTACGATTCGACCATGGTGCAAGCAGAACTGCCTCAGAACGGATTGCGCGAAAGGAAACGCCGCGAGACGCTTCAACGCGTTGCGCAGACGGGCCTCGAGTTGTTCGTCGTCAAGGGCTATGAACAGACCACGCTGGACGACATCGCGGCCGCCGCCGGCATATCGAGGCGGACTTTCTTCCACTACTTCAAGTCGAAGGACGAGATCCTGCTGGCTTGGCAGGGAGGACTGGTCGAGTCGGTTCGTGCCTCCGTGCTCGAGGTATCGACCGATCAATCGCCTCTGGATGCCTTGTGCGGTGCGTTGCTGAAGCAGGCCTCGCACTACGACACGTCCACCACGCTCGTCATCGCGCATCTTCTTCGATCGAGCGACCAGCTGCGCGCAGCCAACCAGGCCAAGTACCTGCAGATGGAGCAGGCGGTGTTCGAAGCGCTCTGTCGCCTCTGGCCACAGCGCACCCGCCGCGAAGGCCTGCGAATGGTGGCAATGGTCGGCATGGGCGCTTTCCGTGTTGCCGTCGATGAATGGGCCGACGGCGGAGGAAAGGAGCCATTCACCCGGCGCATCGAGAAGACATTCGCCAACTTGCGCGCCGAGCTGATGAGTGGAAGGGCATAGCCATCGAGGCCTTCATCCGGTGATCGCCGTCCTTGGCGTCTGCGCGATTCGGCAGTTCAGAACTGCTTGCCGTCGCGGCCTCGTAGGTCCCATGCATTCGTCTGCGGCTGCTCGATGGAGAGCAACCCGAGAATGCGCACGATGGCCGCTTGTACTTCGCAGATCGCCTCGATCTGCCGGCACCGCTGCGCGTCTTCGTGGACTTCATGGGCAACCAGGCGTGGGACTGATCCGCACCGACGAAGCTGGTGGCGTCCCGTCGAAGCAAAGGACGGCCGAACGCCCCGCCCGCTTCATGTTCGATCGCGTTTTCGGGCACCCGCGAATTCGCGGGCGGTGATGCATTGGCAGCTCACCGGATTGCGCACTTCATGCGCGAAACCGCCCGCAAGGAAAAGCAGCGCGAACCAGAGCTTCCTCATCTCAGCTTCCCGCCGCGGGCGCCGGTTCGGCCAGCAGCGACTGGATCTTTTTCTCGGTGGAGGCGTAGCTGCCTTCGCCAAAGTGCGAGTAGACGATCTTTCCTTGCTTGTCGATCAGGTAGACCGCCGGCCAGTACTGGTTGTTGAAGGCCTTCCAGGTGGCGTAGTGGTTGTCTTGCGCAACGGCGTGCTTGATCTGCAGCCGGCTGATCGCGTCCTGCACATTCCGGGTGGACTTCTCGTACGCGAACTCCGGCGTGTGCACGCCCACGACGACGAGTCCCTTGTCCTTGTACTTCTCGTTCCACGCCTGGACGTAGGGCAGGTGGTTGAGGCAGTTGMTGCAGGTGTAGGTCCAGAAKTCGACSAGCACGACCTTGCCGCGCAGGTCCTGCAGCTTCAGCGGCGGGGAGTTGAGCCACTGGTCGATGTTCTGGAACTCGGGCGCGGTCTGCGCGGCGCTGGCGGGTATGTCGCCTCCGGACGGCGCTGCCGCCGCGGTGAATATGCCGACCGAGGCTGCAACGGCCGCCACGCCGATAAGCACATTGGATCTCATGGTCACGGTGAGCTCCGGCGTTCAGCGCAAGGTGACACCGTCGGCGATGCCCGCCTGGCGCGTCGGGAGCACCCCGTGGATGCCGTACTGGGCAGGCACGCGGCTGTTGACGAAGGCCTCGACATAGAGGTTCTGGCCCGACGCGTGAGCGAGTGCGCGGGCTTCGGCCTGCACGGCGGAGCGGTCGAGCGTGGAGGGCAGCGCCGCAACCACACCCGAAGAGGCGCCATCGGCATAGGGATCCGCGGCGTGCGCAGCCGCGACAGCCTGGGCGCGAACGTCGCTGCGGGCGAGCGTCGAGTGCGTCTGCAACACGCCTTGATATTCCTCGGCATGGGCCTGCACTCCCACGAGAGCGGCAAGGATGGAGAACGAGGCAGCACTGGCGATTCGAGAGAGCTTCATGGTGATTTCCTTGGTAGTGAAGTGAGCTTGGGTAGAGAGAGCGAATGAATTGTTTGCCGCGCCCTCCCCTTCCGGCACAGATTGCGTATGCCTATGTGTCAGCGCTGGAACTGCACACACTACGTTTCCAAGTCGTCGGCCTTGCGGCGCGACGTGAAGCACCCTGAAGGCCAGGCCTAACAACACCTAACACACGCCAACGCTCCCGACTGCCTCCACGCGGGCATTTGCGCTCCAATAGATACGCAGCGAAAGGACACCCGTCTCAAGACCATGCCGAGCAGCAGCGGACCGGGGCGTCCGGATCGCACAGAGGCATGTCCAGAACCGAACCTCCTTCGGAAGCTACCCCCATGCGACAAGAAGAACTCAGCGAGCGCCGCCAGGCAGAGATCCCGGACAGCACCCTTTACCTCGATCGCGCGGAAACCGAGCCCGCACACGGCCGTCTGCATATTTTTGCTGCGGTACAGGAGACCGTCGAACAGCAGTTCTCCGGTGCAGGCCTGCTTTCGCGGGATTTTTACGACCTGGGCACAGGCACGCCGCGCCTGGAACGCGCCAGCGCCGCCGGCTGCGCATCCTGGCTTGTTGCAGGGCGCGGCCAGGTCGCCCCGGCCACACTGGCCACCCTCCAGCGCGAGTATGCGTTCCGCAGCGCCTTGCACGAGAACTGGGCCGCGGTGCCGATGGCGCTGGTGCCGCACGGCGAAGGGGCGCTGCTGGTTCTCAAAGACCCGGGCGGCGAACTGCTGCGCCGGACCGCCCGGCCGGTCCGCAACATGGAAGCATTCATTGCGCTGGCACTCCAGCTCACCGCCGCCGTGCAGGCCATGCACGCGGCAGGCGTGATGCACCGCGCGCTGACGCCCGATCGCCTGCTGTGCACGCCCGGCGCAAGCGCCTACCTGACGGGTTTCGGCTACGCAGCGCGGCTCGATGCGGACAACGGCGTGCCGGCCGACGGCAGCCTGGCATGGGACGAGGACAGCTTCGACTACATGGCGCCCGAACTCGGCGGGCGCATGAACATTCGCGTCGATGCGCGCGCCGATCTCTATTCACTCGGCTGCATCCTCTACGAACTGCTGACCGGCAGGCCTCCCTTCCAGGGCGAAGACGTTGCGGAACGGATCCACGCGCATGCGACGCAGAAGCCCCGCCCGCCCGGCGAACTGCGAGAGGGCGTCCCCGCGCAACTGTCGCTGCTGGTCCTGAAGCTCCTCGAGAAAGCGCCCGATCACCGTTATGGCAGCGCTGCGAGCGTGCTCGCGGACCTGCGCCACTGCGAGACGCTGCAGCGCCAGCGGGGATGCATTCCGCCCTTCGCGCTCGACGCCCATGCCACGCTGCACAGGATGCTGCGCACGCAGCAGGTGCTGGGCCGCGATGCCGAGCTGCAGACCCTGGACGCGCTCTACCGCGAAGTCGCCGGCAGTGCGCGATCGCGCGTGGCCTGGGTCTCGGGCCCATCGGGCATCGGCAAATCGATATTGCTGCGCGAGGCGGTGGCGCGCATCCAGCAATCGGGCACGCCGCTGCTGGCGGCGGTCAAGAGCGAGGAAGGCAGCCTCGGCAGGCCCTACGCGGTGCTGGTGCAGGCGCTCGAGCAGCTGCTGCAGTTCGTGCTCGGCTGCCCCGAGGACGAGTTCGCGATCTGGCAGGACCGGATCCGCGCCGCCACGAACGCGGTCGATCGCACCCTGGCCGGCTTCCTGCCCTCCCTGGCCCTGGTGCTCGGCCCGCAGGCCGAGACGCCCGAATCGCCAGACACCGCACCCGCGATCGAACGGGAGCGCGTGCTCCACGGCATGGCACGCCTGCTGGCCTGCTTTGCAACGGCCGCGCGGCCCCTGCTGCTGTGGCTGGACGACCTGCAATGGGCGGATGCGGGAACCCTGCAGGTGCTCGAGCGCCTGCTTCACCAGTATCCCGGCAAGGCGCTGCTGCTGGTCGGCGCGTTCCGCGCCAAGGAGGTGGACGCGAACCATCCGCTGCGCACGGGCCGGCTTGCCGAAGTGCCCGATGCGGCAACCATGGAACTCGGCCCGCTCGACGAGGGCGCCCTGCGCGAACTGATCGCGCAGGCACTGCAGCAGGATGCCGATGCGCTCGGCCCGCTGGCCGAGGTGATCGGCCGCAAGACCCGGCGCAACCCGTTCTTTGCCCAGCACCTGCTCGGGCTGCTCGCCGACGACGGCCTGCTTGCCTACGATGCGCAGGCCGCGGCCTGGCGCTGGAGCCTGGAGCGCATCGCGGCTCATCCGGGCATCGACAACGTCGTCGACCTGCTGGCGCGCCGCTTCGAACAGCTGCCGGGCCCCACGCAATCCGTGCTGCAGCTGCTTTCCTGCCTTGGCCACCGTGCCTCGGGCGAAGCGCTCGCCGTCGCCGCGGGCCTGGCCTCCGGCGCCGACGCGCTGCGCAGCCTCGAAGCGGCGCTCGAACCGGCGCTGCAGGCCGGCAGCGTCTGCCGCGAGGACGGTGACTGGGTGTTCTGCCACGATCGCTTCCGCGAAGCGGCCTACGCCTCGATCCCGCCGGAGGAGCGCGCACCGCTGCACCTGCAGGTCGCGCGCCGGCAGCTTGCGCACCCGGCCATGTCGGCGCAGGTGTTCGCGATTGCCGCGCAGGCCGGGCTCGCGCGGCCGGCGGTCGATGCGCCCCACGAGCGGCGCCGCTTCGCCAGGCTCAACCTCGAGGCCGGCCGCCAGGCCAAGGCCGCAACGGCACACCATTCGGCCCTGGGCTTCTTCCGCGCCGCGCTCGACTTCCTCGGCGAGGACGATGTCAGCGAGGACGGCCTTGCCGCGCGCGCCTCGTGCGGCGAGGCCGAATTCATGACCGGTGCGCTCGAAGTCGCCGAGGCGCGCCTGGCGGCACTGGAGCAGGTGGCGGGCGACGGCATCTTCGGCGCGGACCTGGCGCGCCTGCGGGCCGCGCTCTACACCACGCTCGGCCGCTTCGACCTGGCGCTGGGCGTCGGGCTGGCGTTCCTGCGCAAGTCGGGCATCCACGTGCCGATGCAGCCCGACGACGCCGCGGTCGACCGCGAATACGCGCAGCTCCAGGCGTGGCTCGAGCGCCATGGCATGGACGCGCTGCGGCAGCTGCCGGTCGCGACCGATCCGCTGCGCCGCGCCATCACCAACATCTTTGCCGACCTCATTCCGCCAGCGCTGTATACCGACCAGAACCTGGTCGACCTGATCCTGCTGCGCATGGCCAACCTCGGGATCGTGCACGGCCACACGGATGCCTCGGCGGACGGGTACGTGTGCATGACGCAGGTCTTCGGCGTGCGCTATGGCAACTACGCCGCGGCGCGCGAGTTCGGCGCGCTGGCACTGCACCTGGTCGACGAGTGCGGCCTCGTCCGCTACCGCGGCCGCGTCCACATGGCCTTCGGCACCATGATCGTGCCCTGGACGCAACCCGCCCGCGCGGCGCGCGACTACATCCGCCGCGCCTACAAGGTTTTGGTGGAGACCGCGGACCATACCTTCGCGATCTACTGCGCCCCCAACGAGGCCTCCGGCATGTTGTTCGCGGGCGAATTCCTGGGCGAGGTGCGCGACACGGTCGAGCGCGGCCTGGCCATCGCGCGCGACGCGAATTTCCAGTTCGTGGTCGATGCGCTGCTGTCCCAGAAACTGCTGCTGACACGGCTGCAGGACGGCACCCGCGGCGACCCCGGCGAAGCGCCGCGCCTGCCCCCGGAAGGCGCGCCGCCCACGCTGGTGGACTTCGAATACTGGGTGTACCGGCTGGAGGGCGCGCTGCTGTGCGGCGAGCTCGCGGAGGCGCTCGAGGCCCGCGGCCGCGCCGAGGCCTGTGCGTCGGCGGGACGCACCTTTGCCGAGAGCGGCGAACTGCCGTACTACGGCGCGCTGGCGCTGCTTGCGCTGCCCGCGCGCGACGCCGCGCAGCAGGCGGCGCTGCAGCGCGACGTGAACCAGCTTGCCGCCTGGTCGCTGGCCTGCCCCGACAACTTCTCGGCCCGCTTCGAGCTGGTGCGCGCCGAGCTGGCCCGCGTCGACGGCAGGCCGCTCGAAGCGAGCGAGGCCTATGCGCACGCGGTGTCGAAGGCCCGCCGCAATGGCTTCACGCAGGTCGAGGCGCTGGCCGCCGAACTGGCCGCCGCGTTCCACGCCGGCCGCGGCGATGAACTGTCCGCGCATGGCCACCTGCGCTACGCACGCGGCGCATGGCAGCGCTGGGGCGCCACGGCCAAGGTGCGGCAGCTGCAGGCCGCCCATCCCGCGGTGTTCGAGCAAGACGCATGGGCGCCCGCCGCGAGCCGCCTCCAGGCGCTCGACGCGCAGGCCGTGCTGCGCATCTCGACAGCGCTCGCGAGCGACATCGTCCCCGCGCGGCTGGTGGAAACGCTGCTGCGCACCGCGCTCGAGAGTGCCGGCGCCGGCTACGGCACGCTGACGCTGCTGCGCCAGGGTGCCTGGCAGGTGCGCGCGCAGGCCCAGGTGCTGGCCGGCGCCATCTCGGTGACGCAGGAGCCGGTCGCGCTCGGCAGCGGCACCTGCCCGGTATCGATCGTGCAGTCCGTCGCGCGCACCCAGCAGCGCATCGTGGTGGGCGATGCGCGCGAGGAGCCGTCCCTGGCCCAGGACGACTACGTGCGCCGCCGGCGGCCGCGCTCGGTCCTGTGCGTGCCGTTGATGCGCCATGCGACGCTCATCGGCGTGCTGTACCTCGAGAACAACCTCGCGGCCCACGTCTTCACGCAATCCAAGGCCGAGGTGCTGGAAGTGATCGCCTCGCATGCGGCCTTCGCGCTGGAGAACGCCCGCCTCTACGAAGAGCTGCTCGAGCAGAACCACCAGCGCGCCCTTGCCGAAGAAGAACTGCGCGGGGCGCTTGCCGAACTCGAGCGCGCGAGCCGCCTGAAGGCCATGGGCGAACTGGTGGCGTCCATCGTCCACGAAATCGRCCAGCCAATCGCGGCCGTCGACACCTCCGCCAGCGCCGCGCTGCGCTGGCTCGATCGCAGCACGCCGGATATTTCCGAAGCGCGCGAGATGCTCATCCACATCAGCAAGAGCGCGCTGCGGGCCCGCACCATCATCCAGGGCCTGCGGGCCAAGGCGCGCAAGGCCGAGCCGCAGTTTGCGGTGTTCGACCTCAACGAAGCGCTGCGCGAAGCGGTCACGCTGGTTGCCGGCCCGCTCGAATCGCTGGGCATCGTGCTCGAGCTGCAGGGCCTGGACGCGCCGGAGCCGGTCTACGGCGACCGCGTCCAGCTGCAGCAGGTTGCCGTGAACCTGCTGATGAACGGCGCCGAATCGATGACGGGGCTCGAGCACGGCGCACCGCGGCGGCTGCGGCTGGCATGCGCGAGCGACCAGGAAGGCCGCGTGCGCGTTGCGGTGGACGACGTCGGCACCGGCATCGGCGCCGAGGACGCCGACCGGCTGCTGCAGCCCCTCTTCAGCACCAAGGCCAACGGCATGGGCATGGGCCTGGCGATCTGCAAGTCGATCCTCGATGCGCACGGCGGGACGCTGGCCCTGCTGCCGCGCGAGACGGTGGGGACGCGTGCCGTATTCACGCTGCCGCGTCCCGATCCGGTGCAACCGACCTGAGCCGACCACCCATGCATCCTGCCACCGATCTCTCCTCACCCTTGCAGGCGGACCGCGATACGCGCGTCGTCTACATCGTCGATGACGACGAACTCGTGCGCAATGCGCTGGGCAGCCTGCTGCGTTCGATCGACCTGGAGGTCCGCACCTTCGCCGACACCGAGGAATTCCTTGCCGCGCCGCGTGCCGGCGGCGCTTCCTGCCTGGTGCTGGACGTGCGACTGCGCGGCCAGAGCGGCCTGGCCTTGCAGCAAACCCTGCTGCAGCCCGGCCGCGCGCCGATCCCTATCATCTTCATGACGGGCCACGGCGACATCGCCATGACCGTGCGGGCGATGAAGGCCGGCGCCATGGACTTCCTGAGCAAGCCCTTTCGCGAGCAGGACATGATCGATGCGGTCACCGCCGCGCTGGACAAGGACGCCAGGCGCCTGGCGCTCGGGCACTCGCTGCATGCCTTGCGCGTGTGCTGGGACTCGCTCACGCCGCGCGAGCGCGAGGTGGTGCAGCATGTGGCCGCGGGCCTGATGAACAAGCAGATCGCCGCCCGCATGGGCATTGCCGAGATCACCACCAAGATCCATCGGGGCCAGGCGATGCGCAAGATGAACTCGCGCTCGGTCGCGGACCTGGTGCGCAAGATGGAAGCGCTCGGCCTCTTGCAAGACGCGCACTGAACGCGCCGCTCGGCACGGCCTCACCGGTCCACACGGACGCATGGTGACGGCAAACCTTCGTAGGGGTTGGCCGAACGCTGGTGCAATGGTGTGCGCGCCCTCCCCCGTGATGTCATCTCCTTTGTGCCGGCCGTTGCGCCGGCGAACGGAGAAAGAGATGACCTGCAGCCCCTTGAAGTCCATCGGCACCATCCATCCCAATACCGCCAACGACATGGCGCTGGCCGCGGCCCGCGCGCTCGCCGTCCTCGCGCTCGGGCAGAACGCACATGCTGCGGCGCTTGCGCCAACGGCCTGCGCGATCAGCGGCAGCACGCTGTGGCTCCTGGGCATGCCGCTGCTCGCCGGCCTCGCGCTGGTGGCGGCGTTCCTCGGATTCAAGCTCCAGGCCCACCGTGCGAGTGCGGCGCGCCTGGCCGTCATGCTGGAACGCGCGGCAAGCGACGCCCGCATACCTGCGCTGGAAGAAAGCGGTCCGGCCGACATCGCCCGGGTGGCGCGCGCGATCAATACACTCGGCCGCCGGCAGGCCGAGCGCCAGGCGCAGCACCTGGACGTGCAGGCCGGCTATGCGCACGACCTGCGCACGCCGCTCACCCGCATGGGACTGCGCTGCGAAATGCTCGGGGACGCCGAGGCGCGCAAGGCCATGGAGCGGGACCTCGCCGAGATGCGCGAGCTGGTCGAAGGCAGCATCGCCTGCGCGCGGATGCAGCACAGCCTGGCCGAGCCGCTGCAGCGGGTCGATGCCGATGGCCTGATCGGCAACCTGGTGCGCAACTACCGCGACTCGGGCCGTGCGATTGCGCTCGACGGATGCATCGGCCAGCCGGTGGTTGCCTGCCCCCTCGCGCTGCGGCGCGTGCTGGCCAACCTGATCGACAACGCCTTGCGCTACGGCACGGATGTTCGCGTTTGCGCCCGCGTCGATAAGACGAGCCTCGTGCTGGCCGTGGTCGACTCCGGCCCGGGCATCCGGCCGGCGCAGATCGACGCCGTCCTCTCCCCCTGGGTGCGGGGGCAGCAGCTGCAAGAGGGCAAGCCCGGGTCCGGCCTCGGCCTGGCGATCTCCCGGCGCCTGGTGCAGGCGATGCAGGGCGAGCTCCATCTGGAGAACCGCCGCAGCGGCGGGTTCGAGGCACGGTTGACGCTGCCGCTCGTGGTCGCGTGACGCAGGCGCGGACGCAGGCGCCGGAGGGGCAAGGCGCCGCCCGCTGCATTTTTGCGGTGCGCTGATGAATACCAGAAATGCCATCGCGTCTTCGCACCGAGGCCGATGAGCCTCTGGCTGTAAACTCCGGCGGCCTCGGCGACGCGCGAATCTGCTGCCATTCGTGAGCGGAGCATCCAGGAACTTTCAAATCCAATTTCGTCCCGCATTCCATTGAGCCCGCCACCGGCCATGAGGAAAGAACCGCTCGCCCAGCCAGGCGAGATCGTTTCATTCGGCCCTTTCACCCTGCGAGTCAACGAGCGGCTGCTGGCGCGCAACGGCGTGCCGCTGGACCTGGGCGGCCGCGCCATGGATGTGCTCCTCGCGCTGATCGCCAGGGCCAACGCCGTGGTGAGCAAGGAGGAACTGCTGGCAGAGGCCTGGCCCGGCGTGGTCATTTCAGACGGAAGCCTGCGCTACCAGATCACGATGCTGCGGCAGGCGCTCGGCGATGGGCAGGATGGCGCACGCTATGTGTCGAACATCGTCGGCCGCGGCTACTGCTTCGTCGCCAAGATTTCCAGGACCTTTGCCGAGCCGGAGGTGCAGGCGCAGCGGGATGAGTCGCCGGTCGAGCCTGGCTTGCCTGCGCCGCCGGGCCTGCTGGTCGGGCGCAGCGGGGATCTGGCTGCCATTGCGGCGCAGCTTGCCAAGGGACGCTTCGTCACGCTGGTGGGTACCGGGGGCGTCGGCAAGACGACGGTCGCGGTCCGGACCGGGCACGATCTGCTGGACGATTTCGCCGGCGCGGTCGTCTTCGTGGACCTGGCGACACTCACCGATCCTTCCCTGGTCCCGACCGCCATCGCCTCGATGCTGCGGCTCTCGGTGCGTTCCGCCGATCCGGTTCCCAGCCTGATCTCGTACCTGCGCGAGCGCCGGATGCTCCTCGTCCTGGACAACTGCGAACACGTGATCGCGGCGGCAGCTTCGCTGGCCGAGAGAATCTTCCAGGCCGCGCCCAGCATCCATATCCTGGCCACGAGCCGGGAGGCGCTGCGGGTCCGGGGCGAGTATGTCCACCCGCTGAATCCGTTTGCCAGTCCGCCGGACCTTCCCGGCCTCGGCGCGCGCGAGATCCTCGCGTATCCCGCCACGCGCCTGTTCGTGGACAGGGCCGAGGCCAGCGGAAGCACGCTCGACCTCGACGGCACCGACGCGCCGATCATCGCGAACATCTGCAGAAAGCTCGATGGCGTGGCGCTGGCCATCGAACTCGCGGCGCGCCGCGTGTCGACCTATGGACTGCACCAGACCGCCACGCTGCTGGACGAGCGGCTGGCGCTTTCATGGCTCGGCCAGCGCGGCGCGCAGCCGCGGCACGCCACGCTGCAAGCCACGCTGGACTGGAG
>NZ_JBFTPJ010000027.1:0-14650 GCF_056398445.1 Variovorax sp. 01T439_2 | reverse complement strand
CGGTGGCGTGCATCTCCATCGGGTGGTGGTGCTCGATGGGCGTGTTGTAGACCGCATCGACCGTGCCCGCTGCGGCGCGCAGGCCCTGGTCGAGATCGCCGCGCCGCGTGTCGGTCTTGTAGCCGGCGTTGATGGCCGCCGGCGCGTAGGCGTTCTTGACGTTGGCGTCGAAGCCGATGCGGGGCTGGGCCGCGTCGTAGCTCACCTTCACCAGCGTGGCCGCATGGCGCGCCTGCTCGAGCGTTTCGGCCACCACAAAGCCGATGAGCTGGCCGTGGTGGTGAATGGCTGTGTCCTGCAGCAGCGGCGTGGCGCGCGTGAAGCGGTTCTGCGGCGTTTCGGGCGCGGGCGGCGCCATTTTGGGCACGTTCTTGTGCGTGAGCACCAGCAGCACACCGGGCAATTGCTCCGCGGCCGCGGTGTCGATGTCGCGCACGCGCCCGGCCGCCACGGTGCTGCCCAGCGCAACGCCGTACACCAGCCCCGGGTACGAGAACTCGGCCGCATAGCGCGCCTGGCCGGTCACCTTGAGGCGGCCGTCCACGCGGTCGACCGGCTGCCCGATGAGGGGAGTCGCTTGCCTGTTCATGCCGTGCTCCTGCTCGTGGTTTCCAGCGCGCGCACGATGCTTCGCCTGGCCAGTTCGATCTTGAAACGGTTGTGCTCGAAGCCCGTGGCACCGGCCAGCGCGGCATCCGCGGCTTGGCGGAACAGCGCCATGCTGGGCTCGGCGCCTTGCAGCAGCGCCTCGGCCTCGCGCGCGCGCCAGGGCATGTGCGCCACGCCGCCCAGGCAGATGCGCGCCTGCCGGATGCGGCTGCCCTCCATGTCGAGCGCGGCCGCCACCGACACCAGCGCAAAGGCATAGCTGGCACGGTCGCGCACCTTCAGGTAATGCGAGCGCTGCGCGAAGCGGGCGCTTTCGGCCGGCAGGTCGATGGCGGTGATCAGCTCGCCCGGCGCCAGGTTGGCATCGAGCTCGGGCGTCTCGCCCGGCAGGCGGTGAAACTGCGCAATCGGAATCGTCCGGCGGCCTGAGGGCCCCTGCAGCTGCACCACCGCATCGAGCGCATGCAGCGCCTGCGCCATGTCGCCCGGATAGCTCGCGATGCACTTCGCACTGGTGCCCAGCACCGCGTGGTTGCGGTTGAAGCCCTGCAGCGCGCTGCAGCCCGTGCCCGGCTCGCGCTTGTTGCAGGGCTGCGTCACGTCGTAGAAGTAGGGGCAGCGCGTGCGCTGGCGCAGGTTGCCGCCGTTGGTGGCCGCATTGCGCAGCTGGCCCGAGGCGCCCGCAAGAATGGCCTGCGCCACCAGCGGATAGCGCGTGCGCAGCACGGGGTGGTTGGCCGTGTCGCTGTTGCGCGCCAGCGCGCCGAGCCGAAGACTGCCACCGGGCTGCGCCTCGATGGCCGCGAGCGGCAGGCGGTTGATGTCCACCAGCTGGTCGGGCGCTTCCACGCCTTCCTTCATCAGGTCGACGATGTTGGTGCCGCCGGCCAGGAAGCGGGCGCCCGGCTGCGTGGCCGCCCGGACGGCCGTGTCCACGTCGATGGCGCGGGTGAATGCAAAGGGCTTCATGCGCGGCTCCTCCGGCTGTTGCCCGCACGCGGCATCAGGCTCACTTCGCGCACCGCGGCCACGATGCCCGGGTAGGCGCCGCAGCGGCAGATGTTGCCCGACATGCGCTCGCGGATCTCGGCGTCGCTCAGCTGCGCCACCGGCCCGGTGCGCCGCACATCGGCCGTGACATGGCTCGGCGCGCCTTGCTCCGCCTCGCGCAGCATGCCCACGGCCGAGCAGATCTGCCCCGAGGTGCAATAGCCGCACTGGAAGCCGTCGTGCTTGATGAAGGCGGCCTGCATCGGATGCAGCTCGCTGCCGCGCGCCAGCCCCTCGATGGTGGTGACTTCCGCCCCGTCGTGCGAGAGCGCGAGCGCCAGGCAGGAGTTGATGCGCCGGCCATTGACGAGCACCGTGCACGCGCCGCATTGGCCGTGGTCGCAGCCTTTCTTCGTACCCGGCAGCGCCATCTGCTCGCGCAGCAGGTCGAGCAGGGTCGTGCGCGGATCGACTTGCAGCGCATGCGGCTTGCCGTTGACGCGCAGGGCCAGGGCCATGGAAGACGAAGAGGGCGGCGCTGCATCGGCATTCGCCTGCGCGGCCGTTGCGACGGACGCTGCCATGGGCGCGGACGCCAGGATGCCGGCGATGCCGGTCGTCCCGCTTTCCGCAAGGAAGGCGCGGCGGGTCAGCTGGCCGGCGGGTGAGGGGAGAAGAGGGTTGCTGTTGTCGTTATCGTCGTCAGGCAAATCATCGGCCTGCCGTTCATCGGAAAGGAGGGATGTCATCGTGTGTGGCACCTGGGGATGGATCGATCGATGAAGGGGCCTCGTCGCGCGGGGCGTGGCCCGTGCGCTGTCGAGGGGCGTCGATTCCCCAGCTTAGCTATCGGTAACTTGTTGCAGGCATCGGTTTTTTTAATACCTGCTGCGGGGGGCGAGTCAATCCCCTCCGCACCCCCCGCGCTCCAGCACCGGCAGCAGCTGCGGCCCGAGCGACTTCAGCAGCTGCGTCGGCAGCGCGCTCGTGAACCGGTAGCGCGCGGCGTAGGGCTCGTTCACGTAGGCCATGATGGTGCCGAAGTAGCGGTCGCCGATGGTGAACACGAAGGTGGCCGAGCGGCTGATCTTGCGCTCCGGGCCCGCGCCAGCGCCGCGGCCGTTGTGGCCGTAGCGGTGGTCGCCGGTGCCGGTCTTGCCGCCGATCTCGATCGTGCGGCCGTTCGCGTCCACCAGTGCGTCCTTCAGGCGCCGCGCGGTGCCGTCTTGCACCACCTGCACCAGCGCGCGGTGCACCGTCGCGGCCACTTCGGCGGGCAGCACGCGCTCGGCGCCCGCGCCTTGCGCTTCGAGCCGCGTCTCGTAGGGCGTGTCGCGCGCAAAGTGCAGTGCGCCGACGCGCTGCACCGGCCGCCGCACGCCGTCGCTGGCGATGATGCCCATGAGCTCCGCCAGCGCGGCCGGCCGGTCGCCCGAGGCGCCGATGGCGCTCGCGTAGGACGGCGTCAGCGACTCGAAGGGGTAGCCCAGGCGCTGCCACGAGCGATGGATTTCCGCGAAGGCATCGAGCTCGACCAGCTCGCGCAAGCGCTTGTCCTGTGCGCTCTTGTGCCGCGTCTTGAAGAGCCAGGCGTAGACCTCCTGGCGTTCGCTCGCGCTCGCGTCGAGCACCTCGGTCAGTGTCGCGCCGGGATGGCGCCGCAGGTATCCCACCAGCCAGAGTTCGAGCGGATGCACGCGCGCGACGTAGCCGCGGTCCGCGAGCGACAGGCCCGAGTAGGTGGTGTGCAGCGCCCGCAGTGCGCGCGGCGAGCCGGCGCCCTTGCCCAGCCGCTGCGTGAGCAGCTCGTCGAGCCGTTCTTCGCTGGCCCCGGGCTCGATCGTGAACAGCGCGCTCGCCAGGCGCGGCGCCGACGGCTTGAGGCTGCGCAGCAGCAGTGCCTCGGCGCCCGCGGCCGATTGGCGCTGGTACTTGCGATAGAAGCGGATCAGGTAGGCCGAGCCTTCGCGGTCGGCAAAGCGCTCGAGCATCTCGCGCCGGCGCGGGTCGGCAGGGTCCTTCAGCAGGCTCTCGGCATCCGATGCGCCGCCGAACATGCGGTGGCGCACCACGTCGCGCATCAGGCGGATGAACACCAGGTTGACCGAATGCTTGAAGCCTTCGCGCACCGTCATCGATTCGCTGTTGCGCGAGCGCTCGAAATTCTCGAACTGGTGCAGGCCGCCGCCCGTGAAGAAGGATTCGCCCGGGTTCGCCGAATACTTGCGCTCCATGGCCGCCTCGAGCATCGGCGTGAGGCGGCGATCCTTGGCGCGCAACAGGTACTGCCGCGCCCACATGCCCAGCGGATCGCGTGGGTTGTTCGCCAGCGCAGCGAGCTGGGCGGCGCCCAGGTCCGACCAGCGGGCATGCAGCTCGGCCACGATCTCGAGGTAGCTCACCAGCGTGCGCAGCTTGGCGGTGGAGCCCAKGTCCAGCCGCGCGCCCTGGTTCACGTCGAATGGCTGGTTGATGTTGTCGGCCTGCACGCGCAGCAGGTTGGCCTGGGCGCCGCGCTCGAACAGCGTGAAGCTGTAGATCAGCGGGGCCGGGTCCGCGCCCGGGTCGAGCATGTGGGCGCCGAACAAGCCCGCGGCCTTGGCGGCGGCGGGCGTGCGCAGGCCGGTCAGCACCTGCGCCGCCAGCGCCTGCGCTTCGCCGTCCAGGCTGGTCTCAGCCTCCAGGTCGAGCCGTTCCAGGTCGTAGGCGCGCGGCACGTCGAGCAGCGTGGAGATGTGGGTGCGCAGCGCGATGGTGGCCTTGCGCTGCACGAAGTCCGTGCGCGGCCTGGTCGGCAGTTCGGGCCGCAGATTCAGCGGCAGCGGCAGCGCCGCATCGCGCAGCGTGGGCGCGATCAGGCCCGCATCGCCCATCAGCCGCAGGTAGCTGTCGGTCAGCCGCGACAGGCCGGTGCCGTCGCCGAGCAAGTGCTGCGAAGGGCGGCGCTGCGCGATCATCAGCGACAGCGCCTGCTTGAAGGCCTCGGCCTGGCGCTGGAGCGCCTCGGGCGTGGGCGTGGTCGCCCCTTCCGCGTTGTCGGCGAGCAGGCGGTTGACCTCGCGGAAGTCGCGCCCATACCAGGCCCACAGGCCGTCGCCCATGCCGTGCACTTCGCCGATGCCCGGGCGCGCGGCCAGCGGCACCGTGTCGAGGTAGTCGACGACGATCTGGCGGCGGCGCGCGAGCGTGTCGTCGCCGTCCTGGTAGGCGCGCACCGAGGCCGAAGCCATCTGGCGCAGCTTCTCGCGGACCGACCCGGTGCGCCCCTGCGGCGAATGGCGGTACTTTTCGATCTGCGTGGCCAGCGTGCTGCCGCCGGTCGCGGTCGCGCCCGGGCTGAACACCCGCAGCCCCTGCTCGACCGCGGCCTTGGCAAAGCGTTCCGGATCGAGCGCGGGATTGCGCTGCGCCGGTTCCGCGTCGAGCAGGTGGCGGTCCTCGACGAACAGCAGGGCGCTCACCAGCAGCGGCGGCACATCTTCAAAGCGCTCGTAGGCGCGCTGGGGCACGCGCGTGTGCAGCAGCGCCGTGTTGCGGCAGTCGCGCACCGTCAGGCCGGCCTGGTTCTTCTCGCGGTAGGGCGTGAAAAGCCCGCGCTCCTGCAGTTCGACCAGCCGCGGCGACATGCGCGCCTGGCGCGTGATGGCGTAGCCCCGCGGCTGCAGGCGTTCGATGAAGTCGGGAAGATCGTGGTAGCCGAGCCGCGCGTCGTAAGGGCCGCTATGGGGAAAGCGGATGGCGTCGCTGGCGCCGTTGTCGACGCTGAAGCCGGCGTCGCTGGCAAAGTCGCGCCACAGGGCCGATTGCCATCGGGAGGTCTTCAGCTCGTCGACCACCGCAAAAGCGGCAAGCGCGCCTACCACGGCGAGCCCAGTGCCGATCCAGAAGACCTTCTTGAACCTTGTCATGCTGCCTCGCACAGTCTGAACCGGGGGTCCGTCCAGCGCGATGATGCGCTTTCCGCGGCCACTTGGCTCGCGTGCGCGGCAATCTTGCGTGCCGGAAAACTACCTATGGCGAGTCAGCGCCGCGTTGGCATACAAGTCGTAGTTCGGTTGTTTCAGCGGTAACGAGGTAGGTGGCTGGGCGTTTTCTCAGCCCACCGCCTTGATGAGCCGCTCGCGCCCCGCCTTGGCCAGCATCGAAGCCACCGCGCAGGAGGCCAGGCGTGCCGGCTCCGAGTCGGCCCGGCTCGTCAGGATCACCGGCGCCCGGGTGCCCACCACGATGCCCGCCGCATAGGCCCCGCCCAGGAAGCTCAGGCTCTTGGCCAGCATGTTGCCCGCGTCCAGGCTGGGCACGATCAGCACGTTGGCGCGGCCCGCCACCGGCGAGACGATGCCCTTGATGCGCGCCGCCTCAGGGTCGATGGCGTTGTCCATGGCCAGCGGTCCGTCGAGCTGCGCCCCGGTGATCTGGCCGCGGTCGGCCATCTTGCACAGCGCGGCGGCATCCAGCGTGGAAGGCACCTTGGTATTGACCGTCTCCGTGGCCGAGAGAATCGCCACCCGCACCGCCGGCATCAGCAGCGCATGCGCCAGGTCGATCGCGTTCTGCACGATGTCGACCTTWTCATCGAGCGTGGGCGCGATGTTGATGGCGGCGTCCGAAATGATCAGCGGCTGCGAGTGGCCCGGAATGTCCATCACGAAGCAGTGACTGATGCGCCGCGAGGTGCGCAGCCCGCCTTCGCGCCGCACCACCGCGCCCATCAGCTCGTCGGTGTGCAGGCTGCCCTTCATCAACGCATCGACCTCGCCGCGCAGGGCCATGGCGACGGCGGTGTCGGCTGCGGCGTGGCTGTGGGGGGCGTCGACGATGGGGATGTGCGAGAGGTCTGCGCCGGCTTCGCGTGCGGCGGCCTCGATCTTTGCGCGGGGGCCGACCAGCGTGGGGGCGATGAGGCCGAGTGCGGCTGAAGCCAAGGCGGCTTCGAGGGAGACGGCGTTGGCTGGGTGGACGACTGCGACGCGCAG
Source organism: Variovorax sp. 01T439_2 (assembly GCF_056398445.1). Classification (NCBI taxonomy): domain Bacteria; kingdom Pseudomonadati; phylum Pseudomonadota; class Betaproteobacteria; order Burkholderiales; family Comamonadaceae; genus Variovorax; species Variovorax sp. 01T439_2. The sequence continues at coordinate 8,075 of NZ_JBFTPJ010000027.1, read as the reverse complement.
CGGTGGGAGGGCGCGGGCGGTGGCGATCAGGCGGTCGTAGTGGGGGTGGGGAGCTGGGAGAGATGCAGGGGGCATGCGGGCTCCGGAGAGTGGGGTGGGTGCACTACGACGTCACGGATTTTCGCTTGTTCGCGCAAATCGATCGATGCTGAATGGCGGATATATTCCCTTGACGGAATATTCCTTCGAGTGCATAATTTCTTCTATGAAATGGGAAGTCGAATACACAGACGAGTTCGAAGAATGGTGGTCCACGCTCACAGAAGAGCAACAGGAGGATGTGTCGGCGTCAGTGGCGCTGCTCGAAGAAAAAGGACCGTCGCTGCGTTTCCCCCACAGCAGTGGCATCAACGGATCGAAGCACGGCCACATGCGCGAGCTCCGAACCCAAAGCAACGGTGACCCTTTGCGAACGCTTTATGCATTTGATCCTCTTCGCAAGGCGATATTGCTGATCGGCGGAGACAAGACTGGCGATGACCGCTGGTATGAAACGAACGTGCCGATTGCAGATCGGCTTTATGACGAACACCTTGAACAACTTCGAAAGGAAGGGCTGATCAATGGCTAAGAAATTTTCGGACCTGCGGGCGAAGATGACGCCTGATGCTCAGGCACGCTCCACCGCCAAGGCGCAGGAAATGCTGGCAGAAATGCCGCTCTACGAACTGCGTCAAGCCCGCGGCCTGTCTCAGAAGGTGCTCGCCGAGGTTTTGCACGTGCAGCAGCCGTCGATTGCGAAGCTGGAGCGACGCACGGATATGTACCTCTCGACCCTGCGTAGCCACATCAAGGCGATGGGCGGCGAATTGGAGGTAGTGGCTCGCTTTCCCGATGGTGCCGTGAAGATCACCAACTTTGCCGAAATCGATGATGTCGAAGGCATCGCTCGTATATAGCCTGGCGACCTGGATCAGACAGCCTTTCGCGAGCGGGTCTTACGACGTGGAGTGGGACATGATCAAGAGCGGAACGCGGCGGCCCGGTCACTCCGGCGGAGTGGACGGCGGTGCTTGCCGCCCGGATGCCGTGCGTGCAAAGCGCGTTTCAGCACTTCAGATCGAAGAATCGCTTGCGGGCCTTGTAAAGGTCGACATCGGCACGAGCCTTTGCTTCGCCCGATGCTCCCGCTGCGTCCGACTCCAGTTGGGATAGACGATTGTCGAGATTGGCGCACTGGGCCTGATCGTCCCTGGGCAGCTTGACGCGGCGACGCATCACGTCCATGTCGGCATGCGAGCGGCCATGGAGCGGACGGAGTGCGTTGTCGAAGGTCGTATTGAACTCTTCGCGCTGCACCTCGCGGCCTTTGCGGGACTGCCCGCTCATCTTGTCCATGCCTTGCGTGGGTGTCGCGTCGATCACCTTGGCCCCGACGCATGGGGCGTCCGAGTAGCTGACCTTGCCGTTCGTCTCGCAGCGATAGACCGGGTGTTGCGCCGCGGCTGGGAAGATCGCGATGGCCAACAGGGCAGTGGCCAAGCACAGCGGGCGCCAAAGCGCATGGCGGGTAGGAATCGGCGTGGAATGCGACAGCATCAGAGTCATGCCTCAAATCCTTCTTACATCGCCTAAGACAAAAGCCCCGTCGCTATCGTCCTGATAGCAACGGGGCTTTTTATTTGGTGCCGGAGAGATGAATCGAACACCCGACCTTCTCATTACGAATGAGCTGCTCTACCGACTGAGCTACACCGGCGAAGCCTCGGATTATAGCAACACCGTCAGGCCTTTTCGGCGTGGTACTTGGTCAAACGCTCGACTTCGTTACGCGAACCCAACATCACGCTCACGCGCTCGTGCAGTTTGGTGGGCTGCAGCTCCAGGATGCGCTGCTTGCCGTTGGTGGCGGCGCCGCCGGCCTGCTCGACCAGCCAGCTCATGGGGTTGGCCTCGTACATCAGGCGCAGCTTGCCGGCCTTTTCGGGCTCGCGCTTGTCCCACGGGTACATGAAGACGCCGCCGCGCATCAGGATGCGGTGCACGTCGGCCACCATGCTGGCAATCCAGCGCATGTTGAAGTCCTTGCCGCGCGGGCCTTCCTTGCCGGCCAGGCATTCGTCGATGTAGCGCTTCATGGGCTCGTCCCAGTGGCGCATGTTGCTCATGTTGACCGCAAACTCCTTGGTATCGGCCGGAATCTGGATGTCTTCCTGCGTGAGCACGAAGCTGCCTTGCTCGCGGTCGAGCGTGAACATGGCCACGCCGTTGCCCACGGTGAGCACCAGCGTGGTCTGCGGGCCGTAGATGCAGTAGCCGGCCGCCACTTGCTGGGTGCCGGGCTGCAGAAAGTCGGCTTCCTGCACGCCGGGGGTGTCGTCGGGCTTTTTCAGCACGCTGAAGATGGTGCCGATGCTCACGTTCACGTCGATGTTGCTACTGCCGTCGAGCGGGTCGAACATGAGCAGGTATTCGCCCTGCGGGTAGCGGTTGGGCACCACGTAGATGCTGTCCATTTCCTCGCTGGCCATGGCAGCAAGGTGGCCGCCCCATTCGTTGGCCTCGATGAGCACTTCGTTGGCGATGATGTCCAGCTTCTTCTGGATCTCGCCCTGCACGTTCTCGCTTTCGGCGGTGCCGAGCACGCCGCCCAGTGCGCCCTTGTTGACGGCCTGGCTGATGCTCTTGCAGGCGCGGGCCACCACTTCGAGCAAAAGGCGCAGCTGGCCGGGAATGAGGCCGTCGGCGCGTTGCTGTTCGACGAGGTAGCGGGTGAGGGAGATCTTTTGTTGAGCCATAGGGTTCTGCTTCCTGGATGGGGTTCGGTTGCGATGTCGTGGTTGGCCGGGGTCAGTCGGCGTTGTCCTCGGGCCAGGGGGCGCCAAGGTCGTAGGCGATGCGCGTTGCAACGTCGGTGGTCGCCTTGGCGAGCCCTTCGTTGAGCAGCTTGCCCTGGTCTGCCAGCCAAAGCGCGCGCCGTGTGCTGCGCTGCGTATTGGCGTCCTTGCCGCGCAGTTCCTGTTTCAGCGAAGGTCCGACGAGGTCCGACAGCGACACGGTCGAGCGGTACGAATACTCGTGCCACAGCGTTCGCTTGTCGGCAGAGCCGATGAGCACGTTGGCGCGCACGACGGCCTCGTCCTCGTCGTCGGAAACACTGGCCCAGCCTTCGACCACGGTTTGGGCATTGCCGGCGTTCAGTGGGTAGCCTCTGAACTGATCGCGGGTGGGGGGCCGGTAGGTGGCGTCGCGATAGTGAGGGCTGGTGCGCAATGCCTTTTCAAGGCGCGCGCCGAGTTGAGGCGCCAGTTCATAGCTTCCCATGACCGCCAGATAGAGGGCCGACCGAGACTCGCTGTCTTCCTGGAGCGATGCCTGGTAGCCCTGGTTGGCGGCCCCGGCCGCGCCACCGAGGGCCATGGCGCCAATGATTCCCACGCCGGGAATCGCCGACAAGCCGGCGCCCACGGCTCGCATGCGCTTTGAGCCTGCTGCGGGATCGTTTTCCACGCCGATGCCGGTATCGGGCGCTACCACCTGCACGGTCGAGCCGGGCAGGGTGGCCAGCTGCGAAGACTTGATCCACGGCTGCCGCGAGCTGCTGCCGCCCGCGCAGCCGGCGAGCGCCGCGCAGAGCATCAGTGCCGCGAGCGCGGGCCGCTTCGGGCGTCGTTCAGTTGCCTGCCAGCGCACGCGTCACCACCTCATGCGTGTCCTTGCTCAGGTCGGGCTTGGCGGCCACGCGGGCAATCGCTTCGCGCGCGGCGCTGCGGTACGGTTCGGCCAGCTTGCTCCAGCGGTCGAGGGCGCGGGCGAGGCGGGCGGCCACCTGGGGGTTGATGGCGTCCAGCTCGATGACGCGCTCGCTCCAGTACACGTAGCCGGCCGCGTCGGGGCGGTGGAACGCGCCGGGGTTGGCGCTGCAGTAGCTGAAGATCACGCTGCGGGCGCGGTTGGGGTTCTTGATGGAGAAGTCCGGGTGCTTCATCAGCTGCTTGACCAGCGGCAGGATGTCGCCGCCGCGGTCGGGCGCGCCGGCCTGCAGCGAGAACCACTTGTCGATGACCAGCGCCTCGTCCTTGAAGAGGGCGTGGAAGCGCGCGAGCGCCTGCGCGGCCAGGGTGTGGCCTGACGCCACCAGCGCGTTGAGCGCGTTGAAGCGGTCGGTCATGTTGCCGGCGTCCTTGAAACGCTGCAGCGTCTTGCCGGGCCACACGGTGTCGCCAGATGAGCGCGCCGCCAGGCACAAGAAGCTGAGCGCCATGCCGGCCAGCGCGCGGCGGCCCGACGAGGTCGGGTCGGGCGTGTAGGCGCYGGTGTCGTGGTTTTCTTCGTAGACCTGTTGCCAATCCTGGAAGAGGGTGGTGGCCAGCTGCGCGCGCATGGCTTCGCGCACCAGGTGCACGCGCTGCGGGTCGACCACGTCGAGCTGCTCGGAGATGTAGGTTTCCGAAGGCAGCGTGAGCACCAGTTCCTTGAAGGCGGCGTCGAGCTTGGGGTTGCGCAGCACGCTGCGCATGGCGTCCAGGTAGGCGTCGTTCAGCACCGGGGTGGTGTCGGTCGCCAGCGCGGCAATGCCTTGCAGCGCGGCGCGCAGGCCCAGGCGCTGGCCGGCTTCCCAGCGGTTGAAGGGGTCGGGGTCGTTGGCCAGCAGGGTGAGCAGCTGGGCGTCGGTGTACTCGAAGTCGAGGATCACCGGCGCGCTGAAGCCGCGCAGGATGGAAGGCACGGGCTCGGCGTCAAGGCCGACGAAGGTGATCTGCTCGCCGGCGCGCGAGAGCACCACGGTGCGCGTGCAGGGCGTGCCCGGCGCGCCGCGCGTCACTTCGGTTTCGCCTTCGAGCTGCAGCGGCAGTTCGCGCCCGCTGGCGTCGAGCAGGCCGATGTTCACCGGAATGACGAAGGGCTCCTTGGTGGGCTGGCCCGGCGTGGGCGGGCAGCTCTGGACGATGCTCAGGGTGTAGCTGCGGTTCTGCGCGTCGTACACGCCGTGGGCGGCAAGGCGCGGCGTGCCGGCCTGGCTGTACCAGCGCTTGAACTGCGGCAGCAGGCGGGCGAGTTCGGAATCGGGGTTGGCGTCGGCAATGGCCTGGGCGAAATCGTCGCAGGTCACGGCTTGGCCGTCGTGGCGTTCGAAGTAGAGCGTGATGCCCTTCTCGAAGCCCTTGCGGCCGACCAGCGTCTGCATCATGCGCACCACCTCGGCACCCTTTTCATAGATGGTGACGGTGTAGAAGTTGCTGATCTCGATGTAGCTGTCGGGCCGCACCGGGTGGGCCATGGGGCCGGCGTCTTCGGGGAACTGGGCGGTGCGCAACACGCGCACGTCCTCGATGCGCTTGACGGCGCGGGCCGAGGCGTCGGCGCACAGATCCTGGCTGAATTCCTGGTCGCGGAAGACGGTGAGGCCTTCCTTCAGCGAGAGCTGGAACCAGTCGCGGCAGGTCACGCGGTCACCGCTCCAGTTGTGGAAGTACTCGTGGCCGACCACGCTTTCGATGTTGCTGTAGTCGGCGTCGGTGGCGGTGGCCTGGTTGGCCAGAACGTACTTCGTGTTGAAGATGTTCAGGCCCTTGTTCTCCATGGCGCCCATGTTGAAGTCGCTGGTGGCCACGATCATGAAGCGGTCCAGGTCCAGCGGCAGGCCGAAGCGCGCTTCGTCCCACAGCACGGAGTTGACCAGCGAGTTCATCGCATGCTCGGTCTTGTCGAGGTCGCCGGCGCGCACGTACACCTGCAGCAGGTGTTCCTTGCCATTGCGCGCGGTGATGCGCTGCTCGCGCGCCACCAGCTTGCCGGCCACCAGCGCGAACAGGTAGCAGGGCTTCTTGAACGGGTCGACCCACTTGGCAAAGTGACGGCCTTCGGGCAGTTCGCCCTGCTCGACGAGGTTGCCGTTCGACAACAGCACCGGATACGCAGCCTTGGCGGCGCGCAGCGTGACGGTGTACATCGCCATCACGTCCGGACGGTCGAGAAAGTAGGTGATGCGGCGAAAGCCCTCGGCCTCGCACTGCGTGAAGAAGGTGTCTTCGCTCACGAACAGGCCCATCAGCTTGGTGTTCTTGATGGGGCAGCAGGTGGTGAAGATCTCGAGCTCGAAGGCATCGGGCAAGCCGTCGATGACGAGCTGGTCGCCTTCCATGCGGAAGGATGCGCCCTGGCCGTTGACCAGCACGCGCGCCAGGTTCAGCTCGTCGCCGTCCAGGCGCAGCGGCTGGGCCGGCGCGTCGGGGTTGCGGCGCAGCTGCATGCGGTTGAGCACGCGGGTCTTGGCGGGGTCGAGGTCGAAGGTGAGGTCGACAGTGTCGATCCAGAACGCCGGAGCGGCATAGTCTTCGCGGCGAATGGCAATCGGTTGCCCTTGGGCGTCACGCTGCAGCAGCATCGAGTGTCTCCAGAAAATTCGAATGGGCGAGTTCGTCGTAGTCGCGAACCGCGGCAATCACATGGGGGCCGGCAAGCTCGGCGGCGGTATGGGTGCTGCACACCGCCACGGCACGCATGCCGCCGCGGCGCGCGGCCTCGATGCCGAAGGGGGCATCTTCAAAAACGATGCAGCGCTCGGGCGCCACGCCGATGCGGCGCGCGGCTTCAAGAAAGATCTCGGGCGTGGGCTTGCCGGCAAAGCCTTCGTCGCCGCCGACGATGGCCAGCGGCAGCGGGTCCATCTTCAGGCGCGACATCGCAAACTCGATGTTGTGCCGGTCGCCGGCGGTGCCCACGGCCACCTTCAGGCCGCGCGCCACGGCGGCCTTGGCAAAGGCGGTGAAGCCGGCCACTTCGGTGAAGTTGTCGCTGAACATGGCGCGGTAGATCTCTTCCTTCTCGTGCACCAGGCGCAGGCACTCGTCGTCGGAAAGCTCGCGCTCGAACAGCTCGCGCATGCACTCGGCGCCGGTGCGGCCCGTGGTGCGCGCAAGGATGTCGGTCACGTCGAGCGTGAGGCCGTGGCGTTCGACAAACTCCACCCACGAGCGCGCATGCCACGGCATGGAGTCGATCATGGTGCCGTCCATGTCGAAGATGAAGGCTTCGACCTTCCCGTGCTTCAGGCTCATCGCTTACACGCCCTGCTTGAGCGAGGCTTCGATGAACACGTCGAGGTCGCCGTCGAGCACCTTCTGCGTGGCCGAGACTTCGACGTTGGTGCGCAGGTCCTTGATGCGGCTGTTGTCCAGCACGTAGCTACGGATCTGGTGGCCCCAGCCCACGTCGGTCTTGCTGTCCTCGAGCTTTTGCTGCTCTTCCTGGCGCTTGCGCATCTCGTGGTCGTACAGGCGCGAGCGCAGGCGCTTCCACGCCACGTCGCGGTTGCTGTGCTGGCTGCGGCCGTCCTGGCACTGCACCACGATGCCGGTCGGGATGTGCGTGAGGCGCACGGCCGAGTCGGTCTTGTTGATGTGCTGGCCGCCCGCGCCGCTGGCGCGGAAGGTGTCGGTACGCACGTCGGCCGGGTTGATCTCGATCTCGATGGAGTCGTCGATTTCCGGGTAGACAAAGATCGAGGCAAAGCTGGTGTGGCGCCCGCCCGACGAGTCGAACGGCGACTTGCGCACGAGGCGGTGCACGCCGGTTTCGGTGCGCAAGAGGCCAAAGGCGTAGTCGCCCTCGACCTTGATGGTCGCGCCCTTGATGCCCGCGGTGTCGCCCGGGGTTTCGTCCTCGATCTGCGTCTTGAAGCCCTTGCGCTCGGCGTACTTCAGGTACTGGCGCAGCAGCATGCTGGCCCAGTCGCAGGCCTCGGTGCCCCCTGCGCCGGCCTGGATGTCGACGAAGGCGTTGAGCGGATCGGCCGGGTTGTTGAACATCCGGCGGAATTCGAGCTGCTTGATGTCGGCTTCGAGCGCGGCGGCGTCATCGGCAATGGACTGCAAGCCGTCCATGTCGCCGTCTTCCTTCGACATCTCGTAGAGCTCGGTGTTGTCCGACAGGCCGCTGGTGAGGCGGTCGAGCGTGACGACCACGTCGTCGAGCGATTTTTTCTCGCGGCCCAGTTCCTGGGCCTTCTTGGGGTCGTTCCAGACGTTGGGATCTTCGAGCGACGCGTTGACCGTCCTCAGGCGTTCGGCTTTGGCATCGTAGTCAAAGATACCTCCGTAAATCCGCAGTCCGGGCGCTCAGGTCTGCAAGCG
>NZ_JBFTPJ010000026.1:0-18148 GCF_056398445.1 Variovorax sp. 01T439_2 | reverse complement strand
GCGGTGGTGGTGCTGTTGGGCATCTACCTGCGCTCGGGCCGGCGGCTGCTCGCGGTGTGCCAGCCGCTGCTGTTCGCGGTGGTGCTCACGCTGGGCGGCATGGCCGTGCTCCAGGTGCCGCTGGGCATCCTGCACCTGGTGGGGCTGCTGCTGATCGTGGCGGTGGGCTCCAACTACGCGTTGTTCTTCGACCAGCTGCGCGTGGCCGGGCGGGCCGACGAGGACACGCTGGCGTCGCTGATGCTGGCCAACCTCACCACGGTGGTGTCTTTCGGGCTGATCGCGATCTCGGACATTCCGGCGCTGTCGTCGATCGGCCGCGTGGTGGCGCCGGGCGCCTTGCTGGCGCTGCTGCTGTCGGCCGCGTTTGCGCGCCGCGTGGCGCCCACGCCGCCCGCCGCGCGCGGCTGATGGGAAAATCCCGCGCCATGCCGTCCGCCTCTGCCGCTCCGTCCGAATCCTGGCCCTGGCCGCTTGCCATTCGCGCCAGCGCGGCCTGGCACGTGGCGGCCATTGGCGCCGGCGCGCTGGTGCCGGGCGCCATGCCCTGGGCCATCGGCGCCATCGTGCTGAACCATGCGCTGATCACCGGCGCGGGACTCACGCCGCGCAGCAGCCTGCTGGGCCCCAATGTCACGCGCCTGCCCGCGGCGGCCGCTGCCCGGCGCCAGGTGGCCATCACCATCGACGACGGGCCCGACCCCGAGGTCACGCCCCGCGTGCTCGACCTGCTCGACGCGCACGGCCAGCGCGCCACCTTCTTCTGCATTGCCGAGCGCGTGCTGGCCCACCCGGCGCTGGCGCGCGAGATCGTGGCGCGGGGCCACAGCATCCAGAACCACACGGCGCGGCACCGGCACAATTTTTCGTTCCTCGGGCCGCGCGGCTTTGCGAGCGAGATCGCGCGCGCGCAGGACATCCTGGCCGACACCACCGGCCAGCGCCCGACCTGCTTCCGCGCGCCGGCGGGCCTGCGCAATCCGTTCCTCGAGCCGGTGCTGCACCGGCTCGGCCTGTCGCTCGTGAGCTGGACGCGCCGCGGCTTCGACACGCGCGAAGGCGATCCCGCCAAGGTCATGGCGCGCCTGGACCGCAAGCTGCAGGCGCGCGACATCCTGCTCCTGCACGACGGCAACGCCGCGCGCACCCCTTTSGGAAACCCTGTATTGCTGGAGGTACTGCCCTTGCTTTTCGAACGCCTGCGCGCCGAGCGCCTGCACGCCGTCACCCTGCCGGAAGGCCTTGAACCATGAGCGCGGTGCTGCCTTCTTCGTCGTCGTCGTCTTCTTCCACCGATGCCGCCTGGCGCGAGCTGCATGAGGCCGCCACCGTTCCCTACAAGAAGGGCGGCAGCTTCGCCTGGCATTTCGCGCGCGGCAAGCTGGGGCGCGATCCGGTGTTCCGCGGGCTGCTCGAACGCGGGCTGATCGATGCAGCTCACCGGCGCGTGGTCGACATCGGCTGCGGGCAGGGGCTCTTCGCGAGCCTGCTCGCGTCGATGAGCCGCATGCAGGCGCACGGCCGCTGGCCCTCGTCGTGGAAGCCCACGCCGCCGGCCGCCGACTACACGGGCATCGAGCTGATGCCCAAGGACGTGGCGCGCGCCGAGGCTTCCATCGGGCACCTGCAGCCGGCGCCGCGGCTGGTCTGCGCCGACATGTGCTCGGTGCCGCTGCCCGAATGCGACCTGGTCGTGATCCTCGACGTGCTGCACTACGTGGGCATCGACGCGCAGGACGGCGTCCTGCGGCGGGTGCACGACGCGCTTCGGCGCGGCGGCAGTGCGAACGCCCGGCTGCTGCTGCGCGTGGGCGATGCATCGAGCAAGCGCGGCTTTGCCATCAGCCAGTGGGTCGACCGCACCGTGACGCGCGTCCGAGGCCACAAGGTGTCGCCCACCTGGGGCCGTCCGCTGTCCGACTGGGTGGCGGCGCTGCAGCGGCTGGACTTTCGCGTCCAGAGCATTCCGATGAGCAAGGGAACGCCCTTTGCCAAYGTGCTGCTGGTGGCCGACCTGGAGCATCGGGCGTGACCACGGCGCCGCAGACGCTCGACCGCGCCGGCATTGCCAAGCGCATTCCGCACAGCGGCAGCATGTGCCTGCTCGACCGGCTCGAACGCTGGGACGCCGAGTCCATCCACTGCAGCACCCGCACGCATGCGCAGCCCGACAATCCCTTGCGAACGGCGGGCGGCCTGCTTGCACCCAATGCCATCGAATACGCGGCGCAAGCGATGGCGCTGCACGGCGGTTTGCTGGCTGCCGAGGGAAGCTCGCCGTCGGCCGGATTCCTGGCGAGTGCGCGCAGCGTGCGCCTGTCGGTGGCGCGGCTCGACGACATCGACGGTGCGCTGCAGGTGCAGGCGCGGCGCCTGTCGGGCGACACCCACCAGATCCTCTACGAATTCGCGGTGAGCGACAGCGGCGCCCGCGTGCTGGCCGAAGGCCGCGCGGTGGTGGTGCTGAACACGCCGCTGGCAACTGGAGCCCACGCACCATGACGCTCGAAGGAAAACGCGCACTCATCACCGGCGCCAGCGGTGCCCTGGGCGCTGCCATGGCCGAGCGCCTCGCGCGCGACGGCGCCACGGTGCTGCTGCACGCCAACTCGCGGCCCGAAGCGGTGGAGCAATTGGCAGCCACCATCGCGGCCGCGGGCGGCAAGGCCGAGTGCCACCTGTTCGACCTGCGCAGCGACGAGGCCTGCCGCGTGGCCTGCGAGCGCATGCTCGAAGGCGGGCCGGTCCAGATCGTGGTCAACAACGCGGGCGTGCATGACGACGCCGTGCTGCCCGGCATGCGTGCCGACCAGTGGCACAAGGTCATCGACATCTCGCTCAACGGATTCTTCCGCGTGACGCAGCCCTTGCTGCTGCCGATGATGCGCACGCGCTGGGGCCGCGTGCTCAATATCTCGTCGGTCTCGGCGCTGACCGGCAACCGCGGGCAGGTCAACTACGCCGCCGCCAAGGGTGCGCTCAACAGCGCGACCAAGGCGCTGTCGCTCGAAGTGGCCTCGCGCGGCGTGACGGTCAACGCCATTGCGCCCGGCATCATCGCCTCGCCCATGGCCGATGCCGCCTTCGACCCCGCCATGGTCAACCAGATGGTGCCGATGAAGCGCGCCGGAACGCCGCAGGAAGTGGCGGCGCTGGCTTCATTCCTCGCCAGTGACGAAGCGGCCTACATCACGGGGCAGGTGATTTCGATCAATGGCGGAATGATCTGAGTTTGGCTGCCGGGGCGCGGCGATGGGGGTTGAGCCGCTGGGCGGCCGACGTCACCGGCCGCTCCGCGGCTTCCCTGCGCTGCTCGCGTCAGGCGGGGTCTCGCAGAACTCGCTCCACTGCGTTTCGCTCAGACAGCTGCGAGCCCTGATCCGCCTGTCGCTGCGCTCTCCCTCCGGGAGAGGGCTGGGGTGAGGGCAGCGGCATCAACGTCACGGCAAGTGCCCGGCAGGCGGTGCGGTGTGGACGGCCCCTCTGTGCCGCCGAAACGCGAGCACCGCAGGGCAGCCGCGAAGCGGCCGGCATAGTGGGGCCGACCGCGCCGCACCGCTTGCCGGGCACTCCCCAACAACGAGCAAACTCTATTTCTGAAACGGCRCAATCCCGCGCAGCTTGCGGAAAACCAGCCCCGGCAGCCGCACCACGAACTCGACCATCAACCGCGCGTGCATCCACGTCAGCAGCACGTTGTCGCGCCCATAGCGAAAGTGCGAGACCCCGCCTTCCTCGGCGCTCAGGTACTTCACCGGCGCGTCGATGTTCACGGGCTTGACGCCGCGCCAGGCCAGCCGCACGACGGCCTCGGTGTCGAAGTCGAAGCGCCGCATCCAGGGCTGTCGCGCCATCACAGCGATCAGGTCGGCCACCGGGTACACGCGGAATCCGTAGAGCGAATCGCCGACGCCGGCAAACAGGGTTTCGAGCTGGGTCCAGCCATTGGACACGCGCCGTCCGCGCACGCGCAACAGCGGGGCGGAGGCATCGAACACCGGGCGGCCCAGCACCATGGTCTCGGGCCGTGCCTGCGATGCCTTCATGAAGGCGGGAATCAGGTCGGCCGGATGCTGGCCATCCGAGTCCATGGTCAGCGCATGCGTGAAGCCGGCCTCGCGCGCCGCGCGCAGGCCGTGCAGCACGGCCGCGCCCTTGCCCTGGTTCTGCGGCAGCAGCCAGACCCGAAGGCCCGGGTCGCCGGCAGCCATCTGCTGCAGGCGCTCGCCGGTGCCGTCGGTGCTGCCGTCCACCACCACCCAGACCGGGCTCCACTGCGCGCGTGCCGCTTCGACCGTGGAGAACAGGCGTTCGCCCGTGTTGTAGCTGGGGATCAGGACAAGGTGTGTGCGCGAGGCGTCTGGCATGCGGGGGACGCGTCGGTTGCGCGCTGTTCCATGTGTTGGCGAAAGTATTGTTCGAGCTCCGATTGCAGCACGTGGCTGTCCTGCATGGGCGCGAAGCGCTGGCCCAGCCGGAGCCTGAAGACGATGGGCAGCGGCGGCACGCGCCACAGCGGCCAGCCCTTGCTGAGGTAGGGCGAGTCGGTCTCGATGAACACGGTCTGGATCGGGGCCTGCGCGAGCTTGGCGATCAGCGTCACGCCGGGGCCGAAGGGATTGAGCGGCGGCGTCACGGTGCGCGTGCCTTCCGGAAAGATCACCAGCTGGCCGCCATTGCGCAGGTCGGCCACCGCCAGGCGCACCATGGTGCGGGCCGACTCGTTGCTGATGTAGCGCGCCAGCCGTGCGCCCGCGCCCAGGAAGATGTTGCGCAGCAGGTCGGCCTTCATGATGCAGGCGCTGCGCGGCAGCCGCGCCACCAGCAGCAGCGCGTCGAGCATGGTGGGGTGGTTGGCCACGAAGATCACGCCCGGCTCGTTGCGCATCGGGTCCAGGCAGCTGGCGTCGATGCGCATCATCCCGGTCACCGAGGCCAGGCCCCAGAACATGCGGTAGGCGAAGGCGATGGTCAGGCGGCCCAGCGTGCGCGCGGGCGCCTCGGGCATCACCGGGTAGAGCAGCATCGCGACGAGGTTCCAGGCCAGCGAAATCAGCCCCAGGAACAGCAGCAGCGCGTAGAGCATCAACGCAAGCGGAATGGCCGTGAGAATGCGCAGCACGCGGGTCATCGACATGGGGTCGCCGGTCCGATCGATCGCGCCGGGTCAGGCCCGCAGGCGACCCGGTGCGACGGCGTGGGCTTCGATCTCGACCAGCAGGTCGCTGCGGCAGATGTCCGCTTCCAGGTAGACCGCGTGGCGGATCATCGGCGCGTCGGCGCCGAGCGCGCTCTCGAGCACGCCGCGCACCTTGTCGGTATCCCCCGGATGCCGCACGTAGACCACGCAGTCGAGCATGGAGAGCGCGAAGCTGGCCGTGGCCTGGCCGTTGGCGGCCGCGATCACGGCTTCGAGGTTGCGCAGCGTTTCGCGCGTCTGCTCCAGCACGTCGCCATGGTGCACGGTTTCATGGCCCACGATGCTCGCGGTGCCCGATATGAAAAGCGCCACCTCGCCATTGCCGATCTCGGCCAGCGCGGCGCGCGAGAAGGTGGGCGAGCGCGGGCCGTAGGTTTCGGGGTAGCGGTAGGCCGAGACCTGGCGCGGGTTCTCGACCGGCATGGGCGCGGTCTGGCCGGCCAGGAAGCGGATCGACAGCGCACCCTGGTGGATGCCCAGCGCACATGCCGCGGGCGCGCCCTCGAAGGCGGCGCGGCCAGCCTCGAAAAATGCTTCCTGGCGCCCGAGGTTGAACTGGCGGTAGCGCTCCAGCCCGCCGCCGTCGGCATTGATCTGCGGCAGGTAGTTCCAGATGCGCAGCAGGTGCGGCGTGCCGGCCTGGTCGAGGGTCTTGAACAGGTCGCGGTAGGCGCGGTGCGAGAGCTCGGCAAGATCCTGCTTCTCGACCGATTCGTCGAGGTCGATGGCGCCGAGCAGCCAGTGTCCGTCGCTGCGCCAGCGGGCGATGCCGGTGGTGCTCGATGCCACCCGCCCACCGCTCACGTGCCACACGTCCGCCATGGCGCCTTGCTCGGAAAGAACGCGTGCATTGACGGTCGGCATCCATGCCAGTTCATGCGGCGTGCCGTAGCCGAGCGCCGCGAAAGGCGCGCGGCCGTCGGCGGCCAGCGCAAGGCTGGCGGGCAGCGAAAGGCGCTCGACGCGCAAGGAGGAGGTGTTTTCGCCCTGGACTTGCACGGTCAGCCGGCCTCGACGGTGTTTTCTGGTTTGCGCGCCATGTATTCGGAGAACACGCCGAGGCTCGCGTGGCGGCGCACGTCGGTGAAGCCCGCGGCGCGCAGTGCCTCGAGCACGCGCTCGGGCGGAATGCAGGCCTCGATGGTGTCCCAGTAATAGCGCCACAACTCGGAGGTGTTGCTGCGGCGGCCGACCACGCGCGCGATCAGCGGCACCACGGCGCGCATGTAGGCCTTGAGCAGCGCGGTGGCGATGCGGCCGTTCGGCTTGGTGATCTCGAGCACCACCAGGCGCCCGCCCGGGCGCAGCACGCGGTGGAACTCGCCGAAGGCGGCCGCCACGTCGCTGATGTGGCGCATGGCGTAACCCATGCTCACGAAATCGCAGCTGGCATCCGGGCGGGGCAGCGCTTCCGCCACGCCCTGGACCAGCTCGACGCCGGGCAGGTCGACCTGTTCCATCATGCCCACGCTGGGATCGACGCCCACGAGCCGGCCCGCCGGCCCGATGATCCTGAGCGCCTCGCGGGCGACCAGCCCGGTGCCGATGCCGACGTCGAGCACCTGCGCGCCCGCAGCGAGCCCGGCCTGCGAGAGGGCGGCGCGGCGGTACGACGGGCCGGTGCCGAAGGCCAGCACGCTTTCGATGCGGTCGTAGTCGGCGGCGGTGCTGTCGAAGATGCGCCGCAGGAACGCCTGGTGCTCCGCCTCGTTCCTGTAGTACAGCGGCAATGGGGTGTGCGGCGGCAGGATGGTCGGATTCCCGGGCCCGACGGAAGGCGATGGCGTCATCGAAGGATTATCACCAAAAGACCTTGCCGCTTTGGCGCTGGCGCGCCGGCCGTTGTGCGCGCCGGACAGTAAACTCGGAGCTTGCTTTTGAAAACACAAGACAGCGAGATAGAAAGCCATGGCCGGACACAGCAAATGGGCGAACATTCAGCACCGCAAGGGCCGCCAGGACGAGAAGCGCGGCAAGCTCTGGACCCGCGCCATCCGTGAAATCACCGTGGCTGCCCGCGCCGGCGGGGGCGACCTCAGCGCCAACCCGCGGCTGCGGCTGGCGGTCGAGAAGGCCAAGGCGGTCAACCTGCCGATCGACACCGTCAAGCGCAACATCGACAAGGCCACCGGCAACCTCGAAGGCGTCAATTACGAAGAAATTCGTTACGAAGGGTACGGCATCGGCGGCGCGGCGATCATCGTCGACACCATGACCGACAACCGCGTGCGCACCGTGGCGGAAGTACGCCACGCCTTCTCCAAGCACGGCGGCAACATGGGCACCGAAGGCTCGGTGGCCTTCCAGTTCAAGCACTGCGGCCAGATCATCTTCGCCCCTGGCACCAATGAAGACAAGGTGATGGAAGCCGCGCTCGAAGCCGGCGCCGAGGATGTGGTCACCGATGACGACGGCGCCATCGAGGTGATCACCGCCGTCGCCGACTTCGAAGCCGTCAAGAATGCGCTCGAAGCCGCCGGCCTCAAGCCCGAGGTGGCCGAGGTCACCATGCGCGCCGAAAACACGATCGAACTGACCGGCGAGGACGCAGCCAGGATGCAGAAGCTGCTCGATGTGCTCGAAGACCTGGACGACGTCCAGGAGGTCTATCACAACGCCGCGCTCTCCGAATGAATGAACATTGATCCACAGCGAATGAAGAAGGCCCACGAATGAAGGTACTGGTAATTGGAGGAGGGGGCCGGGAGCACGCACTGGCGTGGCGGCTGGCGCAGGCCAGCCGGGTCAGCCGCGTGTACGTGGCGCCGGGCAACGGCGGCACCGTGAGCGACGAGCGCTACGACTGCATCGACATCACCGAGCCCGCCGCGCTGCGCGAGTGGGCTGCCAAGGAAAAGATCGCGCTCACCGTCGTCGGGCCCGAGGCGCCGCTGGCAGCGGGCGTGGTCGACGAATTCCGCGCGCACGGCCTGCGCATCTTCGGCCCCACGCAGGCCGCCGCGCAGCTCGAGAGCTCCAAGGCCTTCTCCAAGGCCTTCATGAAGCGCCACAAGATTCCCACGGCCGAGTACGAGGCCTTCACCRATGCCGCGGCGGCGCACGCCTACATCGACGCCAAGGGCGCGCCGATCGTCGTCAAGGCCGACGGCCTGGCCGCCGGCAAGGGCGTGGTAGTGGCCATGACCGCGCAGGAGGCGCACGAGGCGGTCGACTTCATGCTGGTCGACAACAAGTTCGGCGTCTCGCACAACGACGGCGGCGCGCGCGTCGTCATCGAGGAATTCCTGCAGGGCGAGGAAGCCAGCTTCATCGTGCTGTGCGACGGCAAGAACGTGACCGCGCTGGCCACCAGCCAGGACCACAAGCGCCTGCTCGACAACGACGAAGGCCCCAACACCGGCGGCATGGGCGCCTACTCGCCCGCGCCCGTGGTCACGGCCGAGGTGCATGCGCGCGCAATGCGCGAAATCATCCTGCCGACCATCCGCGGCATGGAAAAGGACGGCATCCCGTACACCGGCTTCCTCTACGCCGGCCTCATGATCGACGCCACCGGCCATCCCAAGACGCTCGAGTTCAACTGCCGCATGGGCGACCCCGAGACGCAGCCGATCATGATGCGGCTCAAGTCCGACCTGTTCGAGGTGTTCTGGCATGCCACCGACGGCACGCTCGACCAGGTCGAGCTGCAGTGGGACCGGCGCGTGGCGTTGGGCGTGGTGATGGCGGCGCACGGCTATCCGCTCTCGCCGCGCAAGGGCGACCGCATCACCGGCATTCCGCCCGAGGCGCCCGATGCCGTGGTGTTCCACGCGGGCACCACCCAGCAGGACGGCGAGCTCAAGACCAGCGGCGGCCGCGTGCTGTGCGTGACCGTGCTGGCCGACAGCGTGAAGCTCGCGCAGCAGCGGGCCTACGAGGTTGCCGCGCGCATYGGCTTCGACGGCGCGCAATACCGCAAGGACATCGGACACCGCGCGGTCCACGCGCGCAACACCCCGCACGCCTGATGCAACAGACCAACCAGGCAGCGGTCGGCGACTACCTGCGCAAGCTGCAGCAGGAGATCGTCGCGGCCGTCGAGGCGGCCGATGGCGGTACCTGCGTGCGCGATGCCTGGCAAAAGGAGCCTGGCGAGGCGCTGCAGGGCAGCGGCCTCACCTGCATTCTGGAAGGCGGCGCGCTGTTCGAGCGCGCGGGCTGCGGCTTCTCGCAGGTGCGCGGCCCCAGGCTGCCGCCTTCGGCCACGCAGAACCGGCCCGAGCTCGCCGGCGCGCCCTTCGAGGCCATGGGCGTTTCGCTGGTGTTCCATCCGCGCAATCCCTACGTGCCCATCGTCCACATGAACGTGCGCATGCTGGCCGCGCTGCCCGAGGGCAAGGACCCGGTGTGCTGGTTCGGCGGCGGCATGGACCTCACGCCCTGCTATGGCTTCGAGGATGACGCGGTTCACTTCCACACCGTGTGCCGCGATGCGCTGGCCCCTTTCGGCGACGACAAGTACCCGCGCTTCAAGACCTGGTGCGACGAGTATTTCTTCCTCAAGCACCGCAACGAGCAGCGCGGCATCGGCGGCATCTTCTTCGACGACTTCGCCGAGGGCGGATTCGACAACGGCTTTGCCTTGCTGCGCTCGGTGGGCAATGCCTTCCTGCCGGCCTACCTGCCCATCATCGAGCGGCGCCGCGCCATGCCCTGGGGCGAGCGCGAGCGGGCGTTCCAGCTGTACCGGCGCGGGCGCTACGTGGAGYTCAACCTCGTGTGGGACCGCGGCACGCACTTCGGGCTGCAGTCGGGCGGGCGCACCGAATCGATCCTGCTGTCGATGCCGCCGCTGGCCAGCTGGGCCTACCAGCAGCAGCCGGAGCCGGGCAGCCCCGAAGCCGCGCTGTACAGCGACTTCATCGTGCGGCGCGACTGGTTGTGAATCCTTCCGGCACGGCCCCGCGCATCGGCATCTTCGGCGGCGCCTTCGACCCGCCGCACAACGCCCATGTCGCGCTGGCCGAGGCCGCATTGGCGCAGCTCGACCTCGCCGAACTGCACGTTGTTCCCACGGGCCAGGCCTGGCACAAGAGCAGGGCGCTGACGCCGAAGGAAGATCGCCTGGCAATGGCCCGCCTGGCTTTCGGCGGATTGAAGGGCACGGTCGTCATCGACAGCCGCGAAGTGTTGCGCGACGGCCCCACCTACACGCTCGACACCCTGCATGAATTGCAGCGGGAACAGCCCGGCGCCCAGCTGGTTCTCATCATGGGTGCCGACCAGGCCGGCGCATTGCCGACATGGCACGGCTGGCAGGCTATACTCGGCATTGCTATTGTTTCTGTAGCGTATCGCGCATTATCGACGGGCGGCACTGCTCGTTTTGATCCGAAGATGCTGCCCGGCCTGCCGGCTGGCGCGCGTTTCGAGGCGCTCGAATTGCCGGCCATGGACACCAGCGCCACCGACATCCGGCGGCGTGCGGCGCTTGGCGAGGACATTTCCTCGCTGGTTCCGTCCGCCGTTGCACGCTATATTGACCAACACCACCTTTACCGCCCTGCCTGATGACCACTGAAGCCGCCGCCAAGAAAGACACCCAGAAACTCCAGCGAGCCATCATCGATGGTCTCGAAGACGTCAAGGCGCAGGACATCCAGGTTTTCGACACCGAGCATCTCTCGCCGCTGTTCGAGCGCGTGATCGTGGCTTCGGGCACCTCCAACCGGCAGACCAAGGCGCTGGCCGCCAGCGTGCGCGATGCCGTGCGCGAAGCCGGCTTCGGCAAGCCGCGCATCGAGGGCGAGGACAACGGCGAGTGGATCATCGTGGACTGCGGCGCCGCCGTCGCGCACATCATGCAGCCGGCCATCCGCCAGTACTACCACCTCGAGGAGATCTGGGGCGACAAGCCGGTGCGCGCCAAGCTCGGCGGCACCAAGCCGGCCCTTGCCACCGCCTCCAAGGTGATCGAGGAGAAGAAGCCGGTCGCGGCCAAGATGCCCAACCTGCGCCGCGCGAGCGCGGCCAAGACCGCCATCCGCGCGGCCGAGCAGGAAGCCAAGGCCGAGAAGGCCGGCCGAAGCCCGGCAAAGAAGACTGCCGCCAAGAAGGCGCCCGCGCGGAAGACCACCACGGCGCGCGTGCCGGTCAAGGTGGTCGGCAAGCCCGCCGCCAAGAAGCCAGCCGCAAAGAAGGCGCCTGCCAAGAAGGCGCCTGCCCGCCGCGCATGAAGCTGCTGGTGGTCGCCGTCGGGCAGCGCATGCCCGACTGGGCGCAGACTGCCTGGGACGACTACGCCAAGCGCTTCCCGCCCGAGCTCAAGCTCGAACTGCGCGCCGTCAAGACCGAACCCCGCGGCTCCAAGTCGCTCGAGACGCTCTATGCGGCCGAGCGCGAACGCATCGAGGGTGCCATTGCCAAGGGCATGCGCATCGTCGTGCTCGACGAGCGCGGCACCGCACTCACCACCAAGGCGCTGGCCGCGCGCCTGCAGGCCTGGCAAGGCGAGGGCGACGACGTGGCCCTGGTGATCGGCGGCCCCGACGGGCTCGACCCCGCCTTCAAGGCCGCAGCCCACGAACGCATCCGCCTGTCCGACCTGACCCTGCCGCATGCGATGGCGCGCGTGCTGCTCGTGGAGCAGCTGTACCGGGCCTGGTCGGTCAACGCGGGCCATCCGTACCACCGGGAATGAGCACCGGCTTCATCTATCTTGCATCGCAGAGCCCGCGCCGCGCCCAACTGCTCGGCCAGTTCGGCGTCCGTCACGAACTGCTGCTGGCCGGTGCCGACGAAGACGCCGAATCGCTCGAAGCGGTGCTGCCCGGTGAATCGCCGACCGCCTACGTGCAGCGCGTGACGGGCCTGAAGCTCGATGCGGCGGTCGCGCGGCGCCAGCGCCTCGGACTCGCCGATGCACCGGTGCTTTGCGCCGACACCACCGTGGCCCTCGGCCGCACCATCCTCGGCAAGCCCGAGGATGCACGCGATGCCGAGCGCATGCTCGCGCTCTTGTCGGGTGCCACGCACCGCGTGCTGACGGCCGTGGCGCTGCAGCATGGCCGCCGGCGCCATGCGGCGCTCAGCGTGTCACGCGTGCGCTTCGCCGACATGACCCGCAAGCAGATCGCGCGCTATGCCGCCAGCGGCGAGCCGCTCGGCAAGGCCGGCGCCTATGCGATCCAGGGTGCGGCGGCCGCATACATCGAGCACATCAGCGGGTCCTATTCGGGCATCATGGGACTCCCGATGTTCGAGACCGCGCAGCTTCTTCGCCGCGCCGGTTTCATTATTTAAGACCTCATGCAAGACATCCTGATCAACTGGTCCCCGCAGGAGACCCGTGTGGCGCTGGTCGAGCACGGCGCGGTGCAAGAGCTGCACGTCGAACGCACGCTGGAGCGCGGGCTGGTCGGCAACATCTACCTTGGCAAGGTGTCGCGCGTGCTGCCGGGCATGCAGTCGGCCTTCATCGACGTCGGCCTCGAGCGCACGGCCTTCCTGCACGTGGCCGACATCGTGGCGCCGTTCACGCCGGGCTCGCGGCCCAGTGCACCGGCCCCCGAGCGCGACCACCGCAACGGCGGGCCGATGGTGCCCATCGAGAAGCAGGTGTTCGAAGGCCAGTCGCTGCTGGTGCAGGTGATCAAGGACCCGATCGGCACCAAGGGCGCGCGGCTCTCCACGCAGATCAGCATTGCCGGCCGGCTGCTGGTGTTCTTGCCGCAGGACAACCACATCGGCGTTTCGCAGAAGATCCCTTCGGACCAGCGCGAATCCTTGCGCACGCGCATGCTCGCGCTGATCGAGGCCGCAGCCGCGGCCGACAGCGGCGGCGTGGTGCCTGCCAACACCGGTGGCTTCATCCTGCGCACCAACGGCGAAGATTCGTCCGACGCCGAGCTGGCAGAAGACATCGCCTACCTGCGCAAGACCTGGTCGCGCATCCGCGAGGCGTCAAGCAAAATGCCGCCGATGTCGCTGCTGCACCAGGACCTGAGCCTGCTGCAGCGCGTGCTGCGCGACATGACCAGCGAGGACACGCAGACCATCCGCATCGATTCGCGCGAGCAGTTCGAGGCGCTGCTCAAGTTCGGGCTCGAATACATGCCGCAGGCGGCCGGCAAGCTGCAGCACTACAAGGGCGAGAGGCCGATCTTCGACCTGTATTCGGTCGACGAGGAAATCGCCAAGGCGCTGGGCCGGCGCGTCGAACTCAAGTCGGGCGGCTACCTCGTGGTCGACCAGACCGAGGCGCTCACCACGGTGGACGTGAACACCGGCGGCTTCGTGGGCGCGCGCAATTTCGACGACACCATCTTCAAGACCAACCTCGAGGCGGCGCAGGCCATCGCGCGCCAGCTGCGGCTACGCAACCTGGGCGGCATCATCATCGTCGACTTCATCGACATGGGGCGCGACGACCATCGCGAGCAGGTGCTGGCCGAGTTCCGCAAGCAGCTCGCGCGCGACCGCGTCAAGACCACGGCGGGCGGTTTCTCGCAGCTCGGCCTGGTCGAGATGACGCGCAAGCGCACGCGCGAATCGCTGGCCCACATGCTGTGCGAGCCCTGCGCGGCCTGCGGCGGGCAGGGCATCGTGAAGACGGCGCGCAGCGTGGCCTACGACGCCATGCGCGAGATCCTGCGCGAAGCGCGGCAGTTCACGCCGCGCGAGTTCCGCATCGTGTCGTCGCCGCAGGTGATCGAGCTGTTCCTCGACGAGGAAAGCCAGCATCTCGCGGGGCTGAGCGACTTCATCGGCAAGCCGATCTCGCTGCAGTCCGAGCCCGCGATCGGGCAGGGCCAGTACGACATCGTGCTGCTCTGAAGGCTCGTCAGAGCGTCGGGTCCTGGCCCGGCGTCGCGCTGCGCACCGCCAGCGTCTGCAGCCGGGCATAGAGGCCGTCCAGCGCCATCAGCTGCGCGTGGCTGCCTTGCTCGGCGATGCGGCCCTGCTCCATCACGATGATGCGGTCGGCATGCTGGATGGTCGAGAGCCGGTGGGCGACGATCAGCGTGGTGCGGTTCTGCATCAGGCGCTGCAGGGCGTCCTGCACCAGCCGTTCCGATTCGGTGTCGAGGGCCGAGGTGGCCTCGTCGAGCAGCAGGATGGGCGCGTTCTTGTAGAGCGCGCGTGCAATGGCCAGGCGCTGGCGCTGGCCGCCGGAAAGCTGCGTGGCGTTGTGGCCGAGCACCGTGTCGATGCCCTGCGGCAGGCTTTCGACGTGGGAGGCGAGGTTGGCGGCTTCTATGCACTGCTGCACGCGAGCGCGATCGACGGCGGCGCCCAGCGCCACGTTGGCGGCCAGCGTGTCGTTGAGCATCACCACGTCCTGGCTCACCATCGCGAACTGCGCGCGCAGGCTCTTGAGCTCCCATTCGCTGGTGTCGTGCCCGTCGAGCAGCACCTGGCCGCCGCTCGGCAGCACGAAGCGCGGCAGCAGGTTGACCAGCGTGGTCTTGCCGGATCCCGAAGGCCCGACGAAGGCCACCACCTGACCCGGCTCGATCATCAGGTTCACGCCGTCGAGCGCGCGGGCCTCGTCCTCGCCGCGGTAGCTGACCCTGGCCTCGCGCAGTTCGATGCGGCCTTGCGCATGGTCGATGGCGAAGCTGCCCTGCGGCTCTGGCGCCACTTCGTCGATCAGCACCAGGCCGCGTTCGAGCGCTGCAAGGCCGCGCGTGATGGGCGCGGCCATGTCCGCCAGCCGGCGGATCGGCGCGATCAGCATCAGCATGGCCGTGATGTAGGCAACGAAGCCGCCCACGGTCAGGCCCTGTTCGCCGCTCTGCCAGAGCGCGATCATCACCACCACCGACAGTGCAAGCGCGGCCATCATCTGCGTGAGCGGCGTGGTGGCGGCCTGCGCAATGGTCGATTTCACGGCCAGGCGGTTCAGGCGCTGGCTCAGCTGTTCGAAGCGCTCGCCCTGCGCCGCCTCGGCCCCGTGCAGCCGCACCATGCGGTGCGCGAGCACGTTCTCTTCCACCACATAGGCGAGTTCGTCGGTGGCCTGCTGGCCCTGCTGGGTCAGGCGGTACAGGCGCTTGGAGAACACCTTCATGATCCACGAGATGCTCGGCACCAGGAAGGCGACGATGAGCGTGAGCTTCCAGTTCAGATAGACCAGGTAGGCGAGCAGCGCCACCAGCGTGAAGCCGTCGCGCGAGAGCCCGAGCAGGGCCTGCACCAGCAGCATGGAGCCGGTCTGCACCTCGTACACCACGGTGTTGGAAAGCGCGCTGGCCGACTGGCGCGAGAACAGCGCCAGCTCGGCCGCCAGCAGGCGCTGGAACAGCACGCGGCGCAGCCGCTGCATGCCTTCGTTGGCGATGCGCGAGAGCGCATATTGGGAAATGAACTGCGCGATGCCACGCACCGCGAACAGCAGCAGCACGGCCGCCGGCACGATCCACAGCGCGAGCTGGCCGCGGTTGAAGCCGCGGTCGAGCAGCGGCTTCAGCAGGGCCGCCATCAAGGGCTCGGTGACGGCCGCCAGCAGGGCGCCGATGAGCCCGACGGCCCACCAGTGGCGCGAGCCGCCGAACCAGGTCATGAGTCGCGCCAGCCGGCGTGTCAGGGGAGGGCGTGCGGTCTCACTGCCGGGGGATGCTTGCATGGCGGCGGATTCTACGGGGCCCACCGCAGGGCCCTTGGAGGGCCGCGCTGTAGGACCACATCGCCCGATACACGTTTTGTGACGGCACGATCGAACCAGTGTGTAACATGTGGCCCGTCGCACCGGGTAGAACTTTTTGACCCGAAACATCTCCGAACCGCATGAACAAGCCGTTGCCAGTTTCCATTCCAACTCCTTCTTCATCGTTTTTTGCACGCCGCGCCTTGATTGCGGCTCTTGCTGCAACTCCCATGCTGCCCGCGCTCGCCCAGTTCCGGGTCGAGGTGTCGGGCGTCGGACTCACGCAGCTGCCCATTGCGCTGGTTCCCTTCAAGGGGCAGGACGCCTCGCCGCAGAAGATCTCCGAGATCGTGCAGGCCGACCTGGAGCGCAGCGGCCAGTTCCGCGGCGTCGATGCCTCGGGCCAGGCGCTGGACGAAGCCTCGCGCCCCGACCTCGCGCTGTGGCGCCAGCGCACGGCCGATTCGCTCGTGGTGGGCAGCGTCACGCGCCTGGCCGACGGCCGCTTCGACGTGCGCTTCCGCCTGTGGGACGTGGTGCGCGGACAGGACCTCGGCGGCCAGAGCTACACCGTGCCGCAAGGCGATCTTCGGCTCGCCTCGCACCGCATTGCCGACTACGTCTATGAAAAGCTGACCGGCGACAAGGGCATCTTCTCGACCCGCATCGCCTACGTGACCAAGGGCGGCAGCCGCTATTCGCTGTGGGTGGCGGATGCCGACGGCGAGAACGCGCAGGCCGCGCTCGCCAGCCCCGAACCCATCATCTCGCCGGTCTGGTCGTCCAACGGGCAACAGCTGGCGTACGTGTCCTTCGAGTCGCGCAAGCCGGTGGTGTACGTGCACAACGTGGCGAGCGGGCAGCGCCGCCTCTTGGCCAACTTCCGCGGTTCCAACAGCGCGCCGGCATGGGCGCCCGATGGCGGCTCGCTGGCCGTCACGCTCAGCCGCGACGGCGGCTCCCAGCTCTACACGATCCCGGCGAGCGGCGGCGAGCCGCGCCGCCTGACCCAGAGCGCCAGCATCGACACCGAGCCCGTCTACTCGGCCGACGGCAGCACGATCTACTTCGTGAGCGACCGAGGCGGTGCGCCGCAGATCTACAAGATGAGCGCCAGCGGCGGCGCGCCGACGCGCGTCACCTTCAGCGGCACCTACAACATTTCTCCTTCTGTCAGCGGCGATGGCCGGTGGTTGGCCTACATCTCCCGCGTTGGCGGCGCCTTCAAACTCCATGTGATGGAGTTGGCCACCGGCAATGTCTCGGCCATCACCGACACCTCGGCAGACGAGAGCCCGAGTTTTGCCCCCAACAGCAAGCTGATCGTCTACGCAACGCACCTGCAAGGCCGCGAAGCGCTCATGACGACCACGCTGGATGGAAAAATAAAGGCACGTCTGGCGGGACAGGGCGGAGACATAAGAGAACCGGACTGGGGTCCGTTTCAAAAGCAATGACCAAGGTTTATTTGAGGAGTACCCAATGTTGAAACGTACGATTTATTCGCTGGCCATCGTGGCTCTGATTGCCGGCTGCTCGTCGGGCACCAAGCTCAACGACACCCCGGTGACCGACCGCTCCGGCACCGCCGGCGGCCAGCAGGGCAGCGCGAGCGCCGTGGCGCCCGTCACCATCGATCCCAATGCCGGTACCGCTCAAGGGCCGGTCGGTATCGAACGGATCGTCTATTTCGACTACGACAGCTATACGGTCAAGCCCGAGTTCCAGTCCCTGATCGACGGCCACGCCCGTTTCCTCAAGGCCAACCCGCAGCGCCGCGTTTCCATCGAAGGCCACACCGACGACCGTGGCGGCCGCGAGTACAACCTTGCACTCGGCCAGAAGCGCTCCGAGGCCGTCCGTCGCGCGCTGACGCTCTTGGGCGTGAGCGACGCCCAGATCGAAGCCGTGAGCTTCGGCAAGGAAAAGCCCGCGGTCCAGGGCTCGGGCGAAGAAGCCTGGGCACAGAACCGCCGCGCTGAAATCCGCTACACCCGGTGATGCAACACGCCCTGTTGCGAGGCGCGGCGCTGGCTGCCGCCTTGCTTTGCGTTTCGGCCGGCTCGCAGGCCGCGTTGTTCGAGGATGACGAGGCACGCCGCGCCATCCTCGACCTGCGCCAGCGGGTGGAGGCCATGCGCCAGCAGACCGACCAGCGGCTGACCGACGAAAACGGCCAGCTGCGCCGCAGCCTGCTCGACCTGCAGAACCAGATCGAGCAGATGCGGGGCGATCTCGCGCGCATGACCGGCCAGAACGAGCAGCTGCAGCGCACGGTCAGCGAGATGCAGTCGCGCCAGGCCACCATCGACGACCGGCTCAAGCAGAACGAGCCGACGAAGGTTTCGGTCGACGGC
>NZ_JBFTPJ010000025.1:0-14771 GCF_056398445.1 Variovorax sp. 01T439_2 | reverse complement strand
GTCGAGTTCGGCGAGGGTGGCCGCATCGAGCTTCAGGCCGGCGGCGGCGAGGTTCTCTTGCAGGTGCGCGCTGCGCACGGCCTTCGGGATCGCGGCGACGCCGGGCCGCGCGAGCACCGCGGCCAGTGCGAGCTGCGCGGCGCTCATGCCGAGCTGCGCGGCCAGCGCTTGCAGTGCGTCGTCCGAAGCCAGCGCGCCCTGGTCGATCGGGCTGTAGGCCATCAGCGGCATGCCGCGTTCGCGCAGGCAGGGCAGCAGGCTGAACTCCGGGCCGCGCTGGGCCAGCGACAGGTACACCTGGTTGGCCGCGCAGCCAGGACCCGACCCAATGAGCGGCACCAGCTCCTCCATGTCGTCGATGTCGAAGTTGCTCACGCCCCAGCGCGCGATGCGGCCCTTGGCCACCAGCGCCTGCATCGCATCGACTGTTTCGCGCAGCGGATGGCTGCCGCGCCAGTGCAGCAGGTACAGGTCGATCGTGTCGAGGCCGAGCCGCTTCAGGCTGCGCTCGCAGGCCTCGGGCGTGCCGCGCCGGCTCGCGTTGTGCGGGTAGACCTTGCTGACGATGAAGAGCTCCTCGCGCCGCACGTCGCCCGCGCGCAGGGCCTCTGCCAAGGCCTGTCCGAGCACGGTTTCGGCGCCGCCCTCGCCGTACATCTCGGCGGTGTCGATCAGCCGGTAGCCCATTGCGATGGCTTCGCGCACCGCGGCAACCTCGGCCGCACGGCGGCCTGCGGCTTCGCCCATGCGCCAGGTGCCGAGGCCGAGCACCGGCATCTCGCCGCCGGCCGGGAGTGAAAGGGTTCGCATGGGCGCGATGGTACGGCGGCCCCGGCGGCCGATCCGGGGATCAGGGCAAAATCCCCGCTCGCCGCCCGGTCGGCCCTCCCCTGCCATGCCTCCCCTGCCTTCCCTCCCACCCGACACGCCCACGGCTCGCCCGCACCGCGGCCGCTGGCGCGCGCTGCTCGCGTGGACGGCCGCCGTGGCCGTGGCGCTGCTGCTGATCGGCGCGGCGGGCCAGTGGGCCGCGGCCCGCGAGGCGAGCTTCCAGGCAGACTCGATCCGCCGCGCGATGGAAGTCCACGTGCTGGGCCTGCGCGATGCCGCCGGCAAGTACGGCTACCTGCCGCGCACCGCGGGCATGCACCCGGACGTCTTCGAGGTGCTGGCGCATCCGCGCGACCCGGCGGCGCAGCAGCGCGCCAACCGCTACATCGAAGAGGTGAACCGCCATGCGGGCTCGGATGCGCTCTACCTGATCGACCTGCAGGGCCTCACGCTGGCGGCAAGCAACTGGGCCACGCCGCAGAGCTTCGTCGGCGAGTCCTATGCCAACCGGCCCTACTTCATCGACGCGCGCGCGGGCCGCAGCGGCCTCTTCTACGGCGTGGGCCAGACCACCGGCGAGCCGGGGCTCTTCATGTCCTCGCCGGTACGCTCCGAGGCCGGCGCCGTGCTGGGCGTGCTGACGGTCAAGATCAGCCTGCGCCAGCTCCAGGAGGCCTGGACCTTCGCGCGCGAGCCGATCCTCTTGGCCGATGCGCGCGGCATCGTGTTCCTGAGCTCGGTGCCGGCCTGGATGTACCAGGCCACGCGGCCGCTCGCCGCCGCCGAACTCGACCGCATGAAGCACGAGCAGCAGTACGGCGACCGCACCGGCTTCCCGCCGCTGCCATGGACGGTGGCGCGCGAGGACGGGCATCCGGGCTACCTCGTGCGCACCGACATCGGCGGCCAGGCGCGCCGCTTCCTCGCGCTGGACGAGCCGCTGCCCGACCTGGGCTGGACGCTGACCGTGATGGCCGACCATTCGGAGGTCACCCGCGCGCGCGAGCGCACCTGGATGCTGGGCCTGCTGTGCGCGGGCGTGCTGCTGCTGGGCGGGCTCTACTGGCAGCTGCGCGAGCGCCGCTTCGCCGAACAGCGCGACGCGCGGCGCGACCTGGAGCTGCGCGTGCGCGAGCGCACGCACGCGCTGGACGAGGCCCACGCCTTCCGCAAGGCGATGGAAGACTCGCTGCTGGTGGGCATGCGCGCACGCGACCTCGAAGGCCGCATCATCTACGTCAACCCCGCCTTCTGCGAGATGACCGGCTACGGCGCCGACGAACTGCTCGGCCGGCTGCCACCCTACCCCTACTGGCACCCCGACGACGTGGCGCAGCACTGGCTGCATTACCAGGCGATGATGAGCGGGCAGCCCGCGCGCTCGGGCTTCGAGTCGCGGCTGCGGCACCGCGATGGGCACGAGGTCATCACCATGGTCTACACCGCGCCGCTGATCGATGCCGACGGCCGCCACAGCGGCTGGATGAGCTCGGTGGTGGACATCACCGAGCAGAAGCGCGCCGAGCTGCGCCAGCGCCAGAACGACGAGCAGCTGCAGCATGCGCAGCGCCTCGCCAGCCTGGGCGAGATGGCCTCCACGCTGGCGCACGAGCTGAACCAGCCGCTGATGGCGCTGAGCAATTTCGCGAGCGCGGCCAAGGCCTTCGCAGAGCAGGGCAACCAGGCGCTGCTGGCCAGCAGCCTCGACGAGACCATGGCGCAGGCCCGGCGCAGCGCCGAGATCGTGCGGCGCATCCGCGGCTTCGTGCGCCAGCGCACCATCGGCACCGAGGATTGCGCGGTGGCGTCGCTGGTCAGCAACGCGCTGGCGCTGCTGCAGGGCGAGATGCGGATGCGCCAGGCGCGCGCCGAGGTGCGCCTGCGGCCAGACCTGCCCGAGGTGCGCGGCGACCGCGTGCTGCTGGAGCAGGTGCTGCTGAACCTGCTGTCCAACAGCCTGCACGCCATGCAGGCCGCGCCGCCCGAGCAGCGACTGGTGGAAATCGACGCCGAGGTGAGCGAAGGCCGCATGCACATCCACGTGGCCGACCGCGGGGCGGGCATCGACGCGGCGCTGGCCGAGCAGGTGTTCGCGCCCTTCTTCACCACCAAGACCGGCGGACTGGGCCTGGGCCTGAACATCTGCCGCACCATCGTGGAGGCCCACCGCGGCCGGCTGTCCTTTGCCAACCGGGCCGGCGGTGGCACAGTTTTCACCCTCGAACTGGAAATATCGGCACCTTGACCGCCCTTGCCAACCACCTGTGCATCGTCGACGACGACGAGGCCGTACGCCGCTCGCTGGGCCTCCTGCTGCTGTCGCGCGGCCATGCGGTGCAGGCCTTTGCCTCGGGCGAGGCCTTCCTGGCCGGCGCCGACCTGCAGCGTCCGGGCTGCGTCGTGCTGGACCTGCGCATGGAGGGCATGAGCGGGCTGCAGGTGTTCGATGCGCTGCGCGCGCAGGACAGTCCGCTGGTGGTGATCTTCCTGTCCGGCCACGGCGACATCCCGATGGCCGTGGAGGCGGTGCAGAACGGCGCCTTCGGCTGGCTCGAGAAGCCCTGCAACGACGAGCGCCTGCTCGAGAGCATTGCCAAGGCACTGCAGAAGGCCGAAGAAATCGCCGTGCGCCGGCAGGCCCGCCAGGCCGCCGAGGCCCTGTGGGCCAAGCTCACGCCGCGCGAGATGCAGGTGGCCCGGCTGGTCGCCCAGGGCCTGCCCAACAAGCGCATTGCGCTGGAGCTCGCGCCGCTGGAGCAGCGCACGGTGGAAACGCACCGCGCCCACGTGTTCGCCAAGCTCGGCCTGTCGAACAGCCACGAGCTCGACCGCTTCCTGCGCGAGCACGGCCTGTAACGCTTTCTAGGTATTTACCCTTGCGTACAGGTACGTAGCGGCGCGGCGGGCGCCTACGGACGACAGCGCGGCCCCGGGCGGACAGACTCGCCGGCACGGCTTTCCGCGGCTCCGCGGGGGGCCCCAGCCAGAGACAAGGACCCCCGAATGACCGCCATTGCCAGCGCCACCGCCGGTGCCTCCAGCCCGGACGCGACCAGCGCCCACGCGCCCAACACCACGCCCTACACCTTCGAGGAAAAGCGCAAGCGCATCTTCGCCATCTTTGCCGCCTCGTCCGGCAACCTGGTGGAGTGGTTCGACTTCTACGTCTACGCCTTCTGCGCGATCTACTTCGCGCCCTCGTTCTTTCCCAAGTCGGACCCCACGGTCCAGCTGCTGAACACGGCGGGCGTGTTTGCCGCCGGCTTCCTGATGCGCCCGATCGGCGGCTGGCTGTTCGGCCGGCTGGCCGACCGCAAGGGCCGCAAGACCTCGATGGTGACCTCGGTCGTCATGATGTGCGTGGGCTCGCTGGTCATCGCCTGCCTGCCCACCTATGCGCAGATCGGCGCCTGGGCGCCCGCGCTGCTTTTGGCCGCGCGCCTCTTGCAGGGCCTGTCGGTCGGCGGCGAGTACGGCACCACCGCCACCTACATGAGCGAGGTGGCCATGCGCGGCCAGCGCGGCTTCTTCTCGTCGTTCCAGTACGTCACGCTCATCGGCGGCCAGCTCCTGGCCGTGGTGGTCGTGGTGGTGCTGCAGCAGCTGCTCGACGAGGCCGAGCTCAAGGCCTGGGGCTGGCGCGTTCCCTTCGTGCTGGGCGCCGTGGCGGCCATCGTGGCGCTGATGCTGCGCCGCACGCTGACCGAGACCGCCAGCACCCAGACCCGCGCCGCCAAGGGCGCCGGCAGCGTCGCCGAGCTGTTCAAACACCACAAGCGCGCCTTCTTCGTGGTGCTGGGCTACACGGCCGGCGGCTCGCTGATCTTCTACACCTTCACCACCTACATGCAGAAGTACCTGGTGAACTCGGCCGGCATGTCCATCAAGACCGCCAGCAACGTGATGACCGCCTGCCTGTTCATCTACATGTGCATGCAGCCGCTGTTCGGCGCGCTGTCGGACCGCATCGGCCGGCGCAGCAACATGCTGCTGTTCGGCGCGCTCGGCGCGCTGATGACGGTGCCGGTGCTGAGCAACCTGCAGAGCGTGGGCAGCCCGCTGATGGCCGGCGTGCTGATCACGCTGGCGCTCGCGGTGGTGAGCTTCTACACCTCGATCAGCGGCATCGTGAAGGCCGAGATGTTCCCGCCCGAAGTGCGCGCGCTGGGCGTGGGCCTGTCGTATGCGGTGGGCAATGCCATCTTCGGCGGCAGCGCCGAATACGTGGCGCTGGGCCTGAAGTCGATCGGCCACGAGTCCTACTTCTACTGGTACGTGACCGCGATGATGGGCGTGGCCTTCATGGTGAGCCTGCTGCTGCCCAAGCAGGCGAGCTACCTGCACCACGACAAGTAGCCGCGCAAGCGGCGTGCGGCCTCAGAAAAGGATCACCCACTCCCCGCGCAGGTAGCGGTATTGGTAGCTGGGGCCCGAGAAGGTGGTGCTGCGGCTGTAGCCGGCGCCAAAGCGAAAGACCTGCGATCCCCTCACGGGGCTTTGCAGGTTCACGTCCAAAAGCCGCGTCGGCTGCCGGAACTCGTGGTTGATCGTCTCGGTGCCGAGCCCCGCCGTGACCGCGAGGGTCCAGCCCGAAAAACGCTGCCGCCAGCCCACGGCCAGCATCGCCTCGCTGTAGTTCTTCGGATTGAAATAGGCCCGGTCCACGTCCTCGTGGCTGCTGCGGTAGGTCCGATAGCGCGCCTGCAGGGTCAGGCCCAGGTCGAGCGACGGCTGGTAGATCAGCCGCAGGCGGCCGTGGTCGCGCCGGTTGCCGTCCGAGAAATACTGCTGCGCCGCGAGACCGACCAGGGTCACGTGGCTTCCAAGCCCCTGGTCGACGGCCACGCCGACAAAGGAAAAATCGATGCCGCGGTCCAGCGACTTCGGCGTTTCGACCCAGTCGCGCGTCACGAGGAATTCCACCGCCGTGCTCTTGGTGGGCGACAGGCGGTAGCTGCCGTCGAGCGTGAGCAGCGTGTGCCCGCCCTGCTCGAACGCGCCGACCTCGATTGCGCCACCGTCCGTGGTCTTCGTTTCGACCGAACGGGCCAGGAACGAGATCTTCTTGCCGGCCCTTTGCCAGTTGCCTTGCTTGTACTGGTAGTCGCCGAGCCGGAACCCCAGGTAGCGGTCGGCATTTTCAAACGCGGGAAAGAACTCCACCGACACCCGGCGCGACTGGAAATTGTCGCTGTCGCCGGTGATGAAGAATTCCGGGCCAAAGGCCATGCCGGCCGGTTTTTCGTTTGCCTTTTCTTCCTCCGCCCTGCAGGGAGCGGCCAGCACCAGGCAACCCAGGGAAGCGGCGGCAAGACACCTCGGCAGCCCCTTCATTTGGTTCCCCAGGCCTTGGGCTTCCTGAACAGTTCATCGAGGTAGCCGAGCACGCTGGCGGGCTGCAGGATCAGGCTGTACAGCAGCACGTAGACGAAGAAGCCCTGGACGTTCTTTCGCACCACGAGGCCCGTCTTCCTGAACATCCGGCGTTCGATCCGGAACATGAGCAGGCTCAATGCGAAGGTGGCCGGGATCAACGCGAGGGTCATGATCCCGACGATCCAGTAGTGGCCGAAGAACGCGAGGATGATTCCGGGAATGAAGCCGATGGTGCATGCCAGGTCCAGCCACGGAAACAGCAGGTTCCAATAGATGAAGAAGGTCGACAGGCGCGGCTTGACCAGGATCCCCGGGTGCTTGATGAAGGCTTCCGCCATGCCCCGCGCCCATCGCTGGCGCTGCTTGACCAGTTGCTTGACGGTGGTGGGCACATTGGTGAACAGGCACGCGTCCTCGCAGTGGCCCACCCGGTAGCCGGCTTTCAGCAGGGCCCAGGTGAGCACGATGTCCTCGCCCACGCATTCGGGCCATCCGCCAACCTCGACCAGCGCGGCCCGGTCGTAGATCGAAAACGCACCCTGCGCAACCAGGGTGCCCTGGAACAGCGACTGCACGCGCTTGATGGCGGCAATGCCATGGAAGTAGTCCCATTCCTGGCAGCGGGTGATCCAGTTCAGCCGCGAGTTGCGGACCAGGATCTTTCCTGCGACGGCCCGCGTATGGGGCGGGTCGGCGCGATAGCGCTCGACGATGCTGGTCAAAGCGCCACGGTAGAGGAAGGAGTCGGCATCGACGGTGATGACCAGGTCGTGCGCCACCTCCTTGAACCCGATGTTCAGCGCGCGCGCCTTGCCGCCATTCTTTTCCAGGTCCAGGAAAGTCAGCCACGGGTACCGTTCCCGGGCCCGCTGCACGACAAGCGAGGTGCCGTCCGCGGACCCGTCGTTGATCACGATCACCTGCAGTTCGCCCGGGTAGTTCTGCCGATCGATGCTGACCAGCGTCTCGTCGATGGACGCTTCCTCGTTGTAGGCGGCAATCAGGATGGAGATCGGGGGATAGACGGCCAACGCGGGATGCGCCGGCCTCCTGTCCAGCAGCAGGCTGATGGCCAGGAACGCATTCATGAAGCCCGGAACAACGGCAATGCCATACACCAGGAAAATGGCCAGGGCCATCCCCACCCGATCCGTCAGGTCGGCCAGCCAGGGGCCCGCGGCCCATATCGAGAACCACATCCAGGCGCTGGCGCCAATCAACGCAATGACAAACTTGCCCGATACGGGCAGGTAAATCATTGGCTGCAGCGCCTTCTGGCCTTCTTCGTTCATGTCGCTCTCGAGTGTTCCATCGAATGTAACTCTCGACAAACGACGCGAACAGTCTGGTTACATTCCTGGAGACTGTTAACAACACTGGGAGACGCTGCGCCCCGGCCCCTTCACCCTAGGAGCCCGGGAATACCCTCTGGCTCCCTCGAAGCCTTCTTGCCTACATTGCTTGTATGCAAGAAAAGCGATCCTTGCATGCAAACACCGCCAAGACATACAAGGAGACTTCCATGCCTCGCTTCGCCAAATCGCTCTTCGGCCAGGTCGTCATCGCCCTGGTGCTCGGCGTGCTCGCCGGCCTCTTCTTGCCGGAGTTCGCCGTCAAGCTCAAGCCGCTCGGCGACGGCTTCATCAAGCTGATCAAGATGATCATCCCGGTGCTGGTGTTCTGCGTGGTGGTGCACGGCATCGCGGGCGCGGGCGACCTCAAGCGCGTGGGGCGGGTCGGCGTGAAGGCGCTGATCTACTTCGAGGTGCTCACCACCGTCGCGCTGGCGCTGGGCCTGGTGCTGGCCTTCGTGTTCCAGCCCGGCGTGGGCATGAACGTGGACCCGGGCAAGCTCGACGCCACGGCCATGAGCGCCTATGCCTCGAACGCCGACAAGCTCACGAGCGGCGGCACGGTCGAGTTCCTGATGAAGCTGATCCCCACCACGGTGGTCAACGCCTTTGCCACCGGCGACGTGCTGCAGGTGCTGCTGTTCGCGGTGCTGTTCGGTTGCGCGCTGTCGCTCCTGGGCGAGCGCGGCAAGCCGGTGGCCGCGGTGGTGGACGCGCTTTCGCTGGTGCTGTTCAAGATCATGGGCATCCTCATCAAGCTGGCGCCGCTCGGCGTGCTGGGGGCCATTGCGTTCACGGTGGGCAAGTACGGCATCGGTTCGCTCAAGCAGCTGGGCATGCTGGTGGCCCTCTTCTACGGCGCGGTGCTGGTCTTCGTGTTCGTGGTGCTCGGACTGGTCATGCGCATGTCGGGCTTCAGCCTCTGGAAGCTGCTGCGCTACCTGCGCGAGGAGCTGGCCATCGTGTTTGCCACCACCTCGTCGGACAGCGTTCTGCCGCAGATCATGGCCAAGCTGCGCCGCATGGGCATCCGCGACTCGACGGTGGGCCTGGTGATTCCCACGGGCTATTCGTTCAACCTGGACGCCTTCTCGATCTACATCACGCTCGCGGCGGTGTTCATCGCGCAGGCCACCAACACGCAGATCTCGATGGCGGACCTGCTGACCATCCTGGCGATCGCGCTGGTCACCTCCAAGGGCGCGCACGGCGTGCCGGGCTCGGCCATCGTGGTGCTGGCCGCCACGCTGCACGCGATTCCCGCCATTCCGGCCATCGGCCTTGTGCTGGTGCTCTCGGTCGACTGGTTCATGGGCATCGCGCGCGCGCTGGGCAACCTGATCGGCAACTGCGTGGCCACGGTGGCCATCGCGGCCTGGGAAGGCGACATCGACCGCGAGCGCGCCCATGCGGTGCTCGACGGCTCCTACTCCCCGGACGACGAGCCGCTGGCCGAGCCCGAGGTGCCGGCCGTCCCCCTGGGCGCAGGCGCCGCCAGCCGCTGAAAACGCACGATGGCCACCGACGTCAACCCCACCTCCATCGCCGAGCGCGTGGTCGAGGCCATCCTGGCGCAAAAGCTCGCGCCGGGCGAGCGGCTGGGCGAGCAGGCGCTGGCCGAGAACTTCGCGGTGAGCCGGACCATGGTGCGCGAGGCGCTCATGCAGCTGCAGGCGCGCGGCTTCGTCGAGGTGCAGTCGCGCCGCGGCTGGTACGTGGTGGAGCCCTCGGCCGAGGAAGCGCGCGACGCCTTCTCGGCGCGGCGCATCGTCGAGGCGGGCATCTTGGCCGAAAGCGAAGGCCGGCCGCTGCAGAAGGCCATCCGCAAGCTGCGCGACCACATTGCCGACGAGCAGCGCGCCATCGAGGGCGCCGATGCCGCCACGCGCGCCTTCCTGCTGGCCGACTTCCACGTCTGCCTGGCCGAGCAGATGGGCCACCAGCTGCTGGTCGACGTGCTGCGCGACCTCACGGCCCGCACCACGCTGGCCGCCACGCTCTACCAGTCCAGGCACGAGGCCGGGCAATCGTGCGCGGAGCACGGCGCCATCGTGGCGGCGCTGGAGGCCGGCGACACGGCCCGGGCGCGCCAGCTGATGATCGAGCACATCGGCAACGTCGAGCGCTCGCTCGAGGTCGAAACCACGGCCGGGCCCGACGCGCCCGCCCGGCTGCGCGCCACGCTGGCGCCGGTGGCGCTGCCGCGCGCCAGGCGCTGACCTCCGGGCGCCCGGTGCGCCACCGCACAAGGGCGTGCCGACCGACACGGCGGTGCATTCAGGCTCGGCTACAGTCCGAATCACCTATGAATTCACCCCAACTCCAGCGCGGCGTGTTCCTCGCCCTGCTCGCCGCCGTCACGGTCGCCTTCCTCTGGGTGCTGATGCCGTTCTTCGGCGCGGTGCTGTGGGGCGTGGCCCTGGCCATCCTGTTCACGCCGCTCTACAAGCGGCTGCTCAAGGCCATGCCCGGCAAGCCCAATGCCGCGGCGCTGTCGACGCTGGCCATCTGCCTGTTCATCGTGATTCTCCCGCTGGCCATGGTGGGCGTGTCGCTGGTGCAGGAGATCGTGCAGGTCACGCAGAGCATCCGCTCGGGGCAGATCAATTTCGCGGCCTACTTCCAGCAGATCCTCAACGCCGTGCCGCAATGGCTGCTGAACCTGTTCGACCGCTTCAACCTCGGCGACATGGAAGCCTGGCAGGCCCGCATCTCCGCGGGCGCGGCACAGGGCAGCCAGCTCATCGCGGGCCAGGCGCTGACCATCGGCCAGAACACCTTCGACTTCGTCATCAGCTTCTTCGTGATGCTGTACCTGCTGTATTTCCTGGTGCGCGACGGCTCGGCGCTTTCGAAGTCGATGCGCGAGGCCGTGCCGCTCGCCAGGCCGCACACGCACTACCTGCTCAACAAGTTCACCACCGTGATCCGCGCCACCGTCAAGGGCAACGTGGCCGTGGCCATTGCGCAGGGCGCGATCGGCGGGCTGGCCTTCTGGCTGCTGGGCGTGCAGGGTGCGCTGCTGTGGGCCGTGCTGATGGCCTTCCTGTCGCTGCTGCCCGCGGTGGGCGCGGCGCTCATCTGGGGGCCGGTAGCCATCTATTTCCTTGCCACCGGCCATTTCTGGCAGGGCGGCATCCTGGTCTTCGTGGGCGTGTTCGTGATCGGCCTGGTCGACAACATCCTGCGCCCGGTGCTGGTGGGCAAGGACACGCAGATGCCCGACTACATCGTGCTGATGTCGACCATCGGCGGCATGGCGATCTTCGGCATCAACGGCTTCGTGATCGGTCCGGTGATCGCGGCGCTGTTCATGGCGGCGTGGAGCCTGTTCGTGGAGTCGGGCCAGCTGGAGACCAGCCCCGGCGAGGACAAGAAGGGCAGCTGAAGCCCGGCTGACTCGCGGCCGCGGGCTGGGGCGCTCGAAGCGGGCGCGCCCTGCGCCGGCCGGGCGCATTTCGCGCGGGTGTTGGCGCGCTTCGTCGCATCGCGCTGGGCGGCACGCGGCGCTTGCGGGATCGTCGGGGCCTCCAACTTCCGACGAGGCCTCTGTCCCATGAACTTTCTACAGCCCCCAGCGAGCCTGCGCGCCCTTTGCGCCGCGGCACTGCTCTCCCCGCTGGCCGCGTTCGCGGCCGACCTGAACGTGAACGTGGCCGACGGCCCGGCCACCGACGCCACGCTGTACCTGGCGCTGTACAACGACGCCGCGAGCTACGCCGACAGCAAGGCCGTAGCCTCGCAGACCGCGCCCATGCAGGGCGGCAAGGCCCGGCTCGTTTTCACAGGACTGGCGCCGGGGCGGTACGCGCTGCGGGCGTTCGCCGACGAGAACGGCAACGGCAAGCTCGACACCAACCTCATGGGCATGCCGACCGAGCGCTACGGCTTCTCGAACGACGCGAAGGGCAACCGCGCCGCCCCCGCCTTCGAGGCCGCGGCGATCAGCATCGATGCCGACCAGCAGACCGTCATCCACCTGCGCTGAGGAGCAAACCGCCATGGAACGACGCGAGCTCCTGCGCCTGCTGGCTTCGGCCGGCGCCCTGCCCCTCCTGCCCCTCCTGCCCCTCCTGGCACCGCTGGCCCGCGCGGCCGGCGCGGCCGACGACTGGCAGGCCCGGTTCGAAGCCGCCGGTGCGCCCTGGAAGACCGGCTTCGCCACGCCCCCGGACGACCTGCCGCTGACCCGCGCCACGGTGCGCGGGCGCTTTCCCGATGCCGTGGCTGGCACGCTCTTTCGCATCGGCCCGGCCGGCCACGACCTGGGCGGCGAGCGCTACCACCACTGGTTCGACGGCGACGGCATGGTGCACCGCTTCGTGATCGACGGTGCCGACGTGCGGCACCAGGGCCGCTATGTCGCCACGCCCAAGCGCGTGGCCGAGGTGCGGGCCGGCCGCCACCTGTTCGAGGCCTTCGGCACCGTGCCGCCGGGCGTCGAGCCGCCGACCTCGGCCGACAGCATCAACGTCGCCAACACCAGCGTGCTGCCGATGCAGGGCGAGGTGCTGGCGCTCTGGGAAGGCGGCTCGGCCACGCGCGTCGATGCGCGCACGCTCGACACGCTGGGCGTGAAGACCTGGCGGCCCGACCTCGCGGGCATGCCGTTCTCGGCCCATCCCAAGGTCGATCCGGACGGCACGGTGTGGAACTTTGGCGTGAGCTCCGGCCAGGGCCTGCTGGCGCTGTACGAGATTGCGCCCGAAGGCACGCTGCGGCGCGCAGCCGTGGTGCCGGTGGCCGACATGCCGATGGTCCATGACTTCGCCGTGACCGAACGGCACCTGGTGTTCCTGATGCCGCCGCTGGTCTACGACGGCAAGCGCAAGGAGGCGGGTGCGAGCTTTCTCGACGCCCACGTCTGGCGGCCGGAACTCGGCATGCGCGTGCTGGTGGTCGACAAGCAGAACTGGGAGCGGCGCCAGCTGCTCGCGCTGCCGGCCGGCTTCCTGTTCCACGTCGGCAATGCCTGGGAAGAAGACACGCCGCGCGGCACGCTCGTCCACATCGACTATGTGCGTTCGGACAACGCCGATTCGGTGTTCACGACCAACCGCGAGGTGATGCGCGCGCGCCGCGTGAAGAGCACCCACCCGCGGCTGACCGTCGCCACGCTGAACCTCGGCACCGGCCGGGCCACGCAGCAGGCACTGCCGCAGGAAGCCGAGTTTCCGCGCATCGACCCGCGCCGTGTCGGCCTGCGCCACCGCCAGGTGGTTCATGCCACCCAGACGCGCCTCGATGTGCCGGGCTTCGGCGCGATCGCGCGAACCGATGTCGAAAGCGGCCGCAGCCAGCGCTTCAGCTACGGCACGCAGGCCATGGTGGAAGAGCATGTCTTCGTGCCGGACGGCACCAGGCCGGGCTGGGTGCTGGGCACGGCGCTCGATTTCGGCCGGCAGAAGACCGTGCTGTCGTGCTTCGCGGCCGACCACCTGGCGGCGGGCCCGGTGGCACAAGCCACCCTGCCCTACGCCCTGCCGCTGGGCCTGCACGGCGCCTTCGTGCCGGCCTGAAGCAGGCGGTGGGCGTGCTCAGCCGCCCCACCAGCCCTCGGCAAAGCGCCCCCGCAGGAAGGCCACGAAGCCCGACACCTTGCCCGGCACCAGCTTGGGCGAGGGAAAGACGGCGTGGATCTCCTGCTCGGGCAGCTTGTGGTCACCCAGCACTTCGAGCACCTTGCCCGAGGCCAGCGATTCGCTCGCCACGTAGCGCGGCATGAGCGCAATGCCCAGGCCGTCGCGCGCCGCCGCCAGCACCGCGGAAAGGTTGTTGGACCGGAAGCGGCCCGAGACCGACACCGTCACCGGATCGCCCTTGGGCGTGTGCATGCGCCAGAACTCGTCGCCCACCACGCTGCTGTAGATGAGCGCCACGTGCGCGCTCAGGTCCTGCGCGCGTTTGGGCATACCGTGCTTCTTCAGGTAGCCCGGCGCCGCGACCATGGCCCAGGGATTGGTGCCCAGGTAGCGCGCGCCCAGCGACGAATCGGCCAGCTTGCCCATGCGGATGGCCACGTCGATGCCCTGCGCGATGAGGTCGACATAGCGGTCCTCGAAGCTCAGGTCGAGCTGCACCTGCGGATGCCGGCGCATGTATTCGAGCGCCAGCGGCACCACCACGCGGCGGCCGAAGGCCACCGAGGTGCCGATGCGCAGCAGCCCCTGCGCCTGGTTCTGGCGCAGCTGCACGATGCTCTCGGCCTCCTCGGCCTCGCGCACGATGCTCTTGCACTTCTCGTAGTAGAGCGCGCCCGGCTCCGTGAGGCTCACGCCGCGCGTGTTGCGGTTGAGCAGCCGCACCTTCAGCCGCGCCTCGGTGGCCGCGACCTGCTTGGTCACGGTGGGCTGGGTGGTGTGGAATTCGAGCGCCGCCTTCGAGAAGCTGCCGGTCTCGACCACGCGCACGAACATTTCCATTGCCAACAATCTGTCCATGTCACTCCTTGGGCCCCCACGCTCATCACTGCGTGTATCGCTGCCCCCCGAGGGGGCGCGGTCGCCTTGGGGCGGCCCGGCGGCGACCTATGTTAATCACTTATTCCGCGTTGGAATAGGTTTTATGGTCCGCAGCCGTCTTCTTCGAATGGCCCGCGCTTCCTACAGTGGACGCCACTCAAGGAGACAGTCCCATGGCAAAAATGAAAGCGGTCCAGGCCGCCGTGCTGGTGATGGAAAAGGAAGGCGTGACGCAGGCCTTCGGCGTGCCCGGCGCGGCCATCAATCCGATGTATTCCGCGCTGCGCCAGCGCGGCACCATCTCTCACATCCTCGCGCGCCACGTCGAGGGCGCCTCGCACATGGCCGAGGGCTACACCCGTGCCGTGGCCGGCAACATCGGCGTGTGCATCGGCACCTCGGGGCCTGCGGGCACCGACATGATCACGGGCCTGTATTCGGCCTGGGCCGATTCGATTCCCATTCTTTGCATCACCGGCCAGGCGCCGCGCGCGCGGCTCTACAAGGAAGACTTCCAGGCGGTGGACATCGAGTCGATCTCCAAGCCGGTCACCAAGTGGTCGGTCACCGTGCGCGAGCCCGGCCAGGTGCCGCAGGTGTTCCAGCAGGCCTTCCACCTGATGCGCTCGGGCCGCCCGGGCCCGGTGCTGGTCGACCTGCCCTTCGACGTGCAGATGGCCGAGATCGAATTCGACATCGACGCCTACCAGCCGCTCACCCCCTACAAGCCCGCCGCCACGCGCGCCCAGAT